>NZ_CALPDC010000017.1:0-53878 GCF_943193165.1 Weizmannia agrestimuris | reverse complement strand
GTAGGAGTTTGGGCCGTGTCTCAGTCCCAATGTGGCCGATCACCCTCTCAGGTCGGCTACGCATCGTTGCCTTGGTGAGCCATTACCCCACCAACTAGCTAATGCGCCGCGGGCCCATCTGTAAGTGACAGCAAAAGCCGTCTTTCCTTTTTCCTCCATGCGGAGGAAAAAACTATCCGGTATTAGCCCCGGTTTCCCGGCGTTATCCCGATCTTACAGGCAGGTTGCCCACGTGTTACTCACCCGTCCGCCGCTAACCTTTTAAAAGCAAGCTTTTAAAAGGTCCGCACGACTTGCATGTATTAGGCACGCCGCCAGCGTTCGTCCTGAGCCAGGATCAAACTCTCAGTAAAGATGTTTGATAAAAGCTCAAAAAGAATTTGACGTTTCGTTTTGTCCAGTTTTCAAGGAACAATCTGTGTTGCTTTCTAAGCGACTTTAATATTCTACTACAAACGAATACTATTGTCAACAACTTTTTCAAATCTGTATTTCAGTAGGCATTTAATTAGCCAACGAATATTACTATACCATGCATTTGGCACGAATGCAATAGTTTTTCGCCATTTATTTTTCAAACAAGCTGAAGCCTGCTTCCTTTCACCAAAGCAGGAAAAAAGCTTACGGTTGGCCATAACAAACATCCATTCCCAAGAAACTGGCCACTTGAACGTTAATATTATATTAAAATAATGTTTTCAAAAAGCAGCGGTTCCTGCCCCGCTGCTTTTTGTAAGTTTTGCTTTGCTTAATCCCTGCTTTTCATTAATGGGAAGAGCAGCACGTCCCGGATAGACGGGGCATTGGTCAGCAACATGACAAGCCGGTCAACGCCGATGCCGAGTCCTCCTGTTGGCGGCATGCCGTATTCCAATGCTTCAATAAAGTCTTCATCCATTTGGTGCGCTTCGTCATTCCCCTGCTCGCGCTCTTTCAGCTGGTTCACGAAACGTTCGCGCTGGTCGATCGGGTCATTCAGTTCGGTGAAGGCATTGGCATGTTCACGGCCGACAATGAACAGTTCGAACCGGTCTGTAAACCGCGGGTCTTTTTCATTTTTTCTAGCAAGCGGCGAGATTTCGACCGGGTGCCCGTAAACGAAAGTCGGCTGGATCAGTTTTTCTTCTACCCTTTGCTCGAAAAATTCATTGACGATATGCCCGTATTCCATATGTTCCGTGATTTCAATATGGTGTTCTTTTGCAAGTGCCCTTGCTTCTTCCGTGCTTGTCACATTCCAGAAGTCGACGCCCGTATATTCTTTAATCGCATCGACCATATGCAGGCGGCGCCACTCCGGTTCAAGATTTACTTCGTGTTCGCCGTACCGGATGGTGGTTGTGCCAAGTACTTCTTTTGCTGTGTGGACAATCATGTTTTCAGTCAGCTGCATAATATCGTTAAAATCCGCATATGCTTCGTACAGCTCAAGCATCGTGAATTCCGGGTTATGGCGGGTATCGATTCCTTCATTGCGGAAAACGCGGCCGATTTCATAGACTTTTTCCAACCCGCCGACAATCAACCGTTTCAGGTGGAGTTCAATCGCAATCCGCATATAAAGGTCGATATCGAGCGCATTGTGATGGGTGATAAACGGCCGTGCAGCCGCCCCACCTGCAATGGCATGCATCATCGGCGTTTCGACTTCCAAATAGCCGTTCTTGTCCAAATAATTGCGGATGGACTGGATAATGCGGCTTCTTGTAATGAACGTGTTTTTACTTTCTTCACTCATAATCAGGTCGAGATAACGCTGACGGTACCGCTGCTCGATGTCCCGCAGGCCGTGGAATTTATCCGGCAACGGGCGCAGCGCTTTTGTTAACAGAATAAATTCTTTGACTTTGACGGACAATTCGCCCACTTTTGTCCGGAAAACCGTGCCTTTAAGCCCGACAATGTCGCCAAGGTCCGTGCTTTTGAATAACTCGTACTGTTCTTCGCCGACTGCGTCCTGGCGAATATAAAACTGGATTTGCCCTTTCAAGTCCTGGATATGGGCAAACCCGGCCCTTCCTTTCCGCCGTTTTGTCATGATCCGCCCGGCAATGGCAACTGGAATCTCTTTTTCTTCCAGTTGTTCTTCCGTGCATTCGCCGTATTTTTGTTTTAATTCTTCCGTGTCGGTTGTCCGTTCAAAACGCTTGCCGAACGGGTCCACCCCTTTTTCGCGGAGCGCCTCCATTTTTTCTTTCCGGACCAGATACTGTTCATTTATATTTTCGCCACTCATCTTTTTTCCTCCAATCGTTAAAAATGCCGGCCAATATGATAGAAAAGGAAAGACGCCTTTCCTTATTTTCCGCCCTCTTCAAGTATGAAAGGTTCTGCCGCCCAACATTAGCCATTATAGACGTATACCTCTATTATTGTACACAATCTTTCGCGTTCAGACATCCTTTCACCAGGTTTTTTCTTTGTATGTATACAAGCAAGTACTGCCGGGATTCCTCCGGCAGTACTCCGTTACATGGCCTGTCGTTGTTTCCGTACCGGTTATACACCAATCCGTATTTCAGTATAAAGCCGCCGCCGGGTTGTTTAAAATGCCCGGGGGTACCCTTTATGGCAAGAAAGCAGTATCCCCTGTGATCTGTTTCCACAGCCGGACACCATCTTTGTCTGTGCACTTTTTCAGCAGTTCCGCATACGGGGTTTTGGTTACAGGGTCGCAAAGTGCATGGTCCAATTCCGCGAGGGGAACCAAAACAAATGCCCGTTCATGCATGCGCGGGTGCGGAATGGTAAGATTCTCTGTTTTCATATTTTCCTGATTATACAACAAAATGTCAAGGTCTATTGTCCGCGGTCCCCAATGAATTTCCCTTTTTCTCCGTAACTTTTTTTCAATCTCAAGGCAGGCAGCGAGCAGGTCAAAAGGGGATAACCGCGTTTCAATTTGAACAGCCATATTTAAAAACTGTCCCTGCTCGGTGTAACCGACAGGATTGGTTTCATAAATGGATGAAACTTTGCAAACCTTTATGTCCGGGTTGTTTCTAAGTAACCGGATGGCGTGCTGAAGATAATCAAATCGCGGTTCAATATTGGATCCGAGTGCCAAATAAGCGAGATTATCCATTCTTTCTTCTCCTTGTAATTTCGACCGCAACGGACTTGTAATGGCCGGGAATGGGCGGGTCCGGTTTGGTTACTTTGACTGTGACTTCCGCAACTTTTTCGTATAAAGCGAGAATGGAAGCAGCCAGTTTTTCTGCGACAGCTTCAAGGAGCTTGAAAGGCTGCCCTTCAACAATTTTTTTCACGCATGCATAGACATCCGCATAACTGACGGTTTCTTCCAGCCGGTCGGTTTCGCCCGCCTGCTTTAAGTCCAAACCAAGCACGATGGATACACGGAAGCGCTGGCCCAGTTTATTTTCCTCGGGCAATACGCCGTGGTAACCGTAAAATTCCATATCATGAATATAAATTTTGTCCATCCTGTTCCCCTTTTCCGACGAGGGCGTCCATCATTTTCACCATTCTGCTTACAGGTTTTACATCGTGGACACGGACCATATGGCAGCCTTTCATGATGCCAAAGCAGCATACCGCCCCAGTGCCTTCCATTCTTTCGCCCGTCGGCAGCCCGAGCACGCTTCCGATCATGCGCTTCCTTGAGGCAGCAAGCAGAACGGGATAGCCGAGTCCAACAAGTTTGTCGAGGTTTCGCATCATTTCCATGTCTTCCTGAAAACCTTTCGCAAACCCGATACCCGGATCGAGGATGATTTGCCGGTCCTCGACGCCTGCTTTTTTTGCAATCGTGATGCTTTCATACAGGTCGTTCAGACAGTCCCGCATAAAATGTTCATACTGCGGCTTTTCGCGGTTATGCATTAAAATAATCGGAACGTTGTACTGTGCAGCAACATCGGCGATTTCCGGATCCCGTTTTGCCCCCCATACATCATTGATGATATGTGCGCCTGCTTTTATTGCTTCTTCCGCAGTTCTCGCTTTATACGTATCGACAGAAAGCGGCGCCTGGATTTTTCCTGCCACCGCGTGAATGACCGGCAAGATTCTCTCCAGTTCTTCCTCTGCTGACACCGGCTGATGCCCCGGCCTTGTCGACTCTCCGCCAATATCGAGCAGATCGGCACCGTCCTCTACCATCTGATACGCATGTTCCACCGCTTTCTCAGGCTGAAAAAAATTCCCTCCGTCCGAAAAAGAATCGGGCGTTACATTTAATATGCCCATTACATAGGTTTTACGGGTAAAATCGAACGTAAACGAACCACACTTCAACTGCTGTTCTCCCCTTTTTCAGTTCAATAATTATAGTCTATCACATCCGCGGCCATCGATTAATACGGAATACAAAGATGTGGGTCGCTGGAGCAGATCCGGGATCACCCCGGGCGCCCTACTAAAAAAGCTGCCGGATGCCAACTAGAGGCTGGCGTTTCAAACCAGCATAGATAGGCTGTGAAAAGAAAAACCCGCGGGGCGTTTCTCCGCGGGTTTTATCGTTTTTAATCTTCAAACTGGTAAAGCGGGGTGCTCAAATAGCGTTCGCCGGTATCCGGAATGATGGCAAGCACTTTTTTGCCTTTGCCGAGTTTTTTCGCCACTTCAAGGGCAGCGTAAACGGCAGCACCGGAAGAAATCCCGCCGAGAATGCCTTCTTTTGCCGCTGTATCTTTTGCCGCTTTGAAAGCCTGATCCGTTGTGACACGGATAATTTCATCGTAAATTTCTTTATCAAGTGTTTCAGGGACAAAGTTGGTGCCGATACCTTGAATTTTGTGCGGGCCCGGTTTGCCTTCAGACAACAGCGGGGAGTCATCCGGTTCAACAGCATAAATTTTGATACCTGGATAAGCTTCGCGCAGCGCCTGGCCAGCCCCTGTAATCGTTCCGCCGGTGCCGACGCCGGCAACAAAAGCATCGAGCTGATCTCCCATTTGTTCAATGATTTCTTTACCGGTTGTCAAACGGTGGATTTCCGGGTTGGCCGGGTTTTTGAATTGCTGTGGCATAAAATAGCCGTTTTCTTTCACGAGTTGTTCCGCTTTATTTACTGCGCCTTTAATGCCTTCAGAGCCCGGGGTTAAAACAAGCTTTGCCCCGTATGCACGCAGTAGGCTGCGACGTTCCATACTCATTGTTTCCGGCATGACAATGACAGCTTTGTATCCTTTTGCAGCCGCAATCATGGCAAGCCCGATTCCCGTGTTGCCGCTTGTCGGTTCAACAATGGTGTCGCCCGGTTTTAAGCGTCCTTTTTGTTCAGCGTCTTCAATCATCGCGAGGGCAATCCGGTCTTTTACACTGCTGGCCGGATTGAAATATTCCAGCTTCAAATACACTTCTGCATCATTTTCATTTGTCAGACGGTTTACTTTTACAACCGGTGTGTTGCCGACCAATTCAGCAACAGAGTTCACATACTTTGCCAAAATCATCCACCCCATATTCCGAGTATTTTTATTGGTTTAATATCTAAAAATTAACATCTTTTTACGCAATTGTCAACCAAAATGCCTTGCTATTCTATGACAAAGTGCCTAAGAAACAATGCCGGCAATATCGCTTTTTTAGCCACTGACGCTGGGCTTCTTGATCAAGCGACGGCTATTGCAACGGGACGGGGGCAAGCTTCCGTCAATCAAACAGGCCAGCCCCGATTAGACAACTTGGTTAAAAGTTGCCCATTCGCGCTCAAGGGGCCCGCATTCATCTGAAAAGGAAGGCCGTTTTGCCGAAAATCATCCTGCCCTCACGGCTTTCGCCTTACCCCTTTGCTTCTTCCAGCATTTGTTCCAGATCTTCACGGCTAAAATGGTATTTTTCACGACAGAAATGGCAGACGGCTTCAGCTTGCCCGTCTTCCTCGATCATGTCCCGGAGCTCCTGTTTGCCGAGGCCGATCATAGCAGAAGCAAATTTTTCTTTGGAGCAGGTGCATTCAAACCGTACTGCCATTTTCTCCAATATCTGCACATTTTCTTCGCCGAGCAGATTTGCCAATATTTCTTCCGGCGAAAGCCCCTGGCGGATAAGGTCGGAAATCGGGGCGGTATCAGAAATTTTATTTTCAATTTCCGAGATGACTTTCTCGTCTGTTCCCGGCATCAACTGGATGATAAACCCGCCGGAAGCCAGAATCGTGTTGTCGGGATTAACCAGCACACCGACACCGACTGCAGATGGCACTTGTTCGGAAGCGGCAAAATAATACGTAAAATCTTCGCCGAGCTCGCCGGATACAAGCGGAACCTGGCCTGAAAAATTCTCACGAAGCCCGAGATCTTTTACAACGGTAAGCGTCCCATCTGTCCCGACTGCACGCCGGACATCCAGCTTTCCTTTTTTGTTTAAATCAAAATGGGTTTGCGGATTGGTAACATAGCCCCGGACTTCCCCGTGTGCATTCGCGTCTACCAGAATGACACCGATCGGTCCGCCGCCTTCCACTTTGATCGTAATTTTTTCATCCCCCTTCAGCATGGCCCCCATCATCGCCCCCGCTGTCAACGTTCTGCCCAGCGCGGCGGAAGCTGTCGGCCAAGTGTAGTGCCTCCGTTGGGCTTCTCCAACGGTTTCCGTTGTTTCCGCAGCGTATGCCCGGACCTGCCCGTCATACGCTAATGCTTTAATTAAATAATCCGCCAAAAGAAAAATCCTCCTTTAATGCTGTAAGTTTCGGTTATAAATCAAGTGCAACCCTTTTAAAGTCAAAAATTGGTCGACGATATCAATGCTTTTTGATTCTTTTGCAATGAGGGGTGCATGCCCGCCTGTTGCAATGACGACCGGGTCTTTTTTACTTTTTGCTTTCATCCGGGACACGATACCTTCAACCTGTCCGACATAGCCGAAAACAATGCCTGCCTGCATGGCACTAACGGTGTTCCGGCCAATAATATCATCCGGGCTCGCGATTTCTATCCGGGGCAGTTTGGCTGCTCTCGAGTACAGGGCTTCCGCTGAGATGCTGATGCCCGGCGCAATCGCCCCCCCCATATACTGCTTTTCCTCGTTAATATAACAATAAGTAGTCGCTGTCCCGAAGTCGACAATAATTAACGGACTGCCGTATTCGTGGATGCCGGCGACCGCATTGACAATCCGGTCCGCCCCCACCTCACGCGGATTATCGTATTTGATGTCGAGCCCTGTTTTCACCCCTGGGCCGACGATAAGCGGCGAAACGTGGAAATATTTGCTGCACATCCGCTCCAGTGCGTACATAATTGGAGGCACCACAGAAGAAATAATAATGCCAGTAATATCGTTAAAGTGAATGCCGACATGGCGGAACAAGGCTTTCATAGACATGCCGTATTCATCTTCCGTTTTATCCCGGACGGTTTGAATGCGCCAATGATATTTTAGTTCATCTTTATCGTATACACCTAATACAATGTTTGTATTCCCCACATCGATCACCAATAACATTATGCTCACCACTTTGTTTTTCTGTTAGTTTTTATGCAACCATCATACCATAATCTCCGTGATTTAGAGAATGCTTTCATTTGGTTCCCTAGCCATAAAAAAGCACCGCCTTTTTTTCAGACGGTGCTTTTTTAAATGATTTGCAACCTATCAAAGTTGATCATCATCTGCCGGTCTTGATGGTCCCAGTTTCCCCGGCCGTTTTTCATCTGGCATCCCGGTATCCGAATTATTTCCGGCACCCGGATCCACTTCTTTGATGCCGCCCTGCTTCGACTGCAGGTTCACGCGCGGCTCGGTTCCACCGATTTCAGCCGGATCCTGGGATTTCGCAGGCTGTTCAGGCAACGTGCCATGTTCAAACAGATGCTTGATTTGTTTTGCATCCAATGTTTCCACTTCAAGCAGCGTTTTTGCGATCAGTTCCAGCTTATCGCGGTGTTCAAGCAAGATCTGCCGTGCCCGTTCATAACAGGTTTTAATGATATTTTGAATCTCTGTATCAATTTCGTAGGCAATTTTATCGGAATAATTTTGGTCATTGTTAATATCTCTGCCCAAAAATACCTGGCCTTGCGAAGACCCGAACTGGAGAGGGCCAAGCTTATCGCTCATCCCAAATTCAGTTACCATCCTTCTCGCAATGCCGGTTGCGCGTTCAAAGTCGTTGGATGCGCCCGTTGACACTTCACCGAACGTAATTTCTTCGGATACACGGCCGCCGAGAAGCCCCGTAATCTTATCGAGCAATTCTGGTTTTGTCATGAAATAACGGTCTTCTTTCGGTACCATCATCGCGTACCCGCCGGCCTGTCCGCGCGGCACAATGGTCACTTTCTGGACAATTTCCGCTTCATCGAGCACAAGCCCGATAACGGTATGCCCGGATTCATGGAAGGCCACAATATTGCGTTCTTTTTCCGAAATGACCCGGCTCTTTTTCGCCGGTCCGGCAATGACGCGGTCTGTCGCTTCATCAATATCCTGCATGTCAATTTTTTTCTTGGAAGCCCTTGCCGCAATCAACGCTGCTTCATTAAGCAGGTTTTCCAGATCGGCTCCGGAAAAACCTGGTGTCCGTTGGGCAATCGCTTTTAAATCGACGGACGGGTCAAGCGGCTTATTGCGCGCATGGACACGCAGCACAGCTTCACGCCCGTGGACATCCGGTCGGTCAACCGTAATCTGACGGTCAAAGCGTCCCGGCCGCAGAAGCGCAGGATCAAGAATATCCGGGCGGTTTGTTGCCGCAATAATAATGATTCCTTCATTGGCGCTAAATCCGTCCATTTCAACGAGCAGCTGGTTCAACGTCTGTTCACGTTCATCATGGCCGCCGCCGAGCCCTGCACCACGCTGGCGCCCGACTGCGTCAATTTCATCAATAAAGATAATACAAGGCGCGTTCTTTTTCGCGTTTTCAAATAAATCACGAACCCGGCTTGCACCGACACCGACAAACATTTCGACAAAATCAGAACCGCTGATGGAGAAGAAAGGAACGCCTGCTTCACCTGCAACTGCCCTTGCCAGCAATGTTTTACCGGTTCCCGGAGGCCCGACAAGCAGTACGCCTTTCGGGATACGGGCACCCAGTTCGGAAAACTTGCGTGGATCTTTTAAGAATTCGACGACTTCGACAAGTTCCTGTTTCTCTTCATCCGCGCCGGCAACGTCACGGAAACGGACTTTCTTTTTGTCGTCATTGTAAAGCCTTGCTTTGCTCTTCCCGAAATTCATGACACGGCCGCCCCCGCCCTGTGCCTGGTTCATCAGGAAGAAGAACAGAATGAAAATAATCACAAACGGAATAATGGATGTCAGGAAAGAAACCCATCCATTCGTTTCTTTTGCCTGGAGGACATCGACTTTCACTTTTTGATCGTGCGCCGCTTTATCGATCCGGTTCAGCATGGCCTGGTCATCCATAACATACGTAATAAACTGTTTATTGCCGTCTTTCAGCAGGCCCCGGATCTCATAAACGCCCCTTGAAGGCTGCGTTGTTATACTCTTTACACTGCCATTATCCAAATAAGAAACAAATTGATCATAGGATATCGTTTCCGTCGTTTCGCTGCTGCGGTTAAAAAAACTTACGATCCCGATCAGGACGACAAATAATAATACGTAGAAAATTGTATTTCTGAAGATCCGATTCATTCCTTACCTCCTCCAACGGTCTTAAAAAACTATATTCAATAGTACTATAGTGGTTTTTAATTTAACAATATTTTGCACCCGTTTTTCATCTTTTTTTCACAGACCGTTTGCTTTTCCATACATATAGCCTGAATTTCACAATGATAGTCCTCTTTTTTCGGAATTCTTACTCCCCCTCATGGGTATAAACAGCTGGCTTCAGGATGCCGATATACGGAAGGTTGCGGTATTTTTCCGCATAGTCAAGGCCGTATCCGACAACGAATTCATCCGGGACAATGAATCCGACATAGTCAGCCTGGATGTCCGCTTTCCGACCCGATGGTTTGTCGAGCAATGTGACGATTTTAATGGATTTTGCTTTCCGGTAGCGGAACAATTCAACCAGGTAACTGAGCGTCATCCCGCTGTCAATAATGTCTTCGATAATCAGGACATCGCGCCCTTCCACCGAGGTATCCAAGTCTTTTAAGATTTTGACTTCTCCGGATGAAACAGTAGAATTCCCGTAGCTCGATACGTCCATAAAATCCATTTCCAAATATGTATCCATATGCTTGACAAGATCGGCCATAAACATCATGGCGCCTTTTAATACCCCGATCGCAAGCGGAAATCTGCCATCATACTCTTTCGTCAGCTGCTCCCCCAATTCCTTTACTTTTCGCTGGACTTCCTCTTCTGTAATGAGGATTTTTTCAATATCCTGATTCATCTTGCGATTGCCCCCTAGAAGTTGTTTGCTTACAATAGTGCACGACATAGTAGGTTTCATCAGGTAAAATAAGCCCGGATTCAAACTTTGCTTTTTTCAGATTCGGAAGCCACAGGATGTTCCCTTTTGAATCGGTTACAACCGGCCACAAATCCCGCTCCGGCTTTGAAATTTTCTCATCAATAAATATATCTTTTACCTTTTTTGAACCATTTAGTCCTTTTGCTTCAATTCTGTCCCCCGGTTTCCTTGTACGGACAATAAGGGGGAGAGAAGTGTCGTTTATGTGTAATAATAGCATATTCTTTGGCAGGGATGAATATGAAATTTTGCTTTTTACAAGCTTTATCGTATACCCGTTCGGCAGATCAATCTTCATCCCTTCATCCAAGACATATTGATATGCAGAACGGGCGGGGCGGCGCCCAAAAGAAAAGGCCATGCGCCCGTAGTCCCTTACAGCCTTTAAGCCGCCGGGGAGATCGGCGCTCCCGGACGGATTGGAGCCTGAAGCCAGTTTTAAAACGGCATCTGTATGTATCGCTGTGACGTCTTTTATGTCTTCATTGTAAAGATATTTTAATATTAGATGAATCGCCCGCCTTTGTAAAGGCATAGGCATCCCTTTGAACTTCCGGAGATCGAGCGTGCAAGTTCCGGACCCTGTTTCCGCCATCTGCTTTAATTTTTCCTGCGCCAGCCCGTAAAGATAGATTTCATCTTCCAAAAGCTCTTCGCTGAATCTTTGAAAATGCAAATGGGCCCGCGGGTTTTCTTTCTTTAGAAAAGGCAGGACGGACGCTCGAAACCGGTTTCTTGCAAAGTCGGGGGATGCGTTGCTTTCATCGGTGCGTGGTTCGAGATGATAATGGGCGCAGTAATCTATGATTTCTTTTTTGGCCGTGCCCAATAGCGGACGGATGATTTCTCCCTTTGCAAACGGCCGGCGAAACGGAATGCCTGCCCTTCCCTTTCCGCCTGCGCCCCTTGTAAGCCGCATCAGTACCGTTTCCATCTGGTCATCGCCGTGGTGGCCTAATACAACTTTATTGGCGCCGGTTTTCTCCATTGCTTCAGCGAGAAAAGCATACCGGTATTTTCTCGCTGCTTCTTCAATGCCAAGGCCTTCTTCCTTCGCTTTTTCCAGCACCGGGATTTCTGCCGCTTCACAACCGATACGGTGAGATTCGCAAAAGCTTTTGACAAACAAAAGGTCTTTACAGGACGCTTCCCCCCTTAGCATATGGTTAACATGAGCGGCTGTTATCTTTACACGGAAGCGCTCCCTTCGCGAAGTGAGAAAGTGGAGGAGCGCAAGTGAATCCGGCCCGCCGGAAACCGCTACGAGCAAATGGTCTCCCGCCTCAATCAGCCTGTGTTTCCTGATAAAATGGAATACATTGTCCTCAAATGCGAGCATAAAACCTGTCCTTTTCGGTACCGTTTTGTTATTTCCATTGTAACATGGGCGTTTCCAAATTTCTAAACATATTCTGCTTTAAAGAATTTGTGCCGGTGTATTTATCCTGAATATTCATTTCCATCCTTTTGCTTGCATGGACGTTTGCGTAAAATTTGCGCTATAAAAAGGAACTTCAGTTTTTCCATCAAGCCCGACCATCGATTTCTACGAGAACTACTTTTTGCGGCAGGCAACAGAGCGGCAATATTTTGTTCATTTTATATAGCATTTTCATCATAAGGCAAACGGCCGGAAATTTATGCTTTCTTTATAAAAAGGCGCCCGTCCTGAAAAAAGCATAGACTTGCCATCCTTGCCAGTGCTGCGCTCGTTGTCGCTGCGCACTTATTTTCGGCCATGCTGTAATCCCGGATTAGGAGGCCGCCGCATTTTTCCGGCATAAATTTGTGGATATTTAAAAAGGGATGCTGATTTGTCCGTAAGTATAATACCAGTATAACACAGAGATCATCAAGATGATCATCATGGCAGCCATGAACTTTTTAAATTTTCTAAACCTCCGTCTTTTTGCCCGCGACTGTCCGAGTTTTGATTTTTCCGGCCTGTGCGTTGTTTTGGCTTTCTTCTTTTCTCTATGCGAAGTCAGCAGCATAAGCATGTCCTGCCTCATCTCAAAAGCTGTCCGATATCCTCCCCCCAGCGCTTTCCGCAGCACCGCCTCAAATTTGCACAGCCCGGCATGTTGCCTGACCGCCGCCATCAGTTGTGGGAAACCATTTGCCTGTTTTTTTAAAAACCGGTTCGGATAGGCAAGATTGATCATTACCATTGCAACGGAAAACAAATCATAGGAAGGCTCGGCTTTCCGCGATCCCAACCCCCAGTAACCTCTGTCGAAAAACTCCGTAAATTCTTTTACTGAACGTCCGATCTTTGTCATCCCGCCCGGATCAATGCAGCGGATCCTGTTTCCAGGGGTTCCAACCAGCAAGTTTTCGGGCTTCAAATCTCCGAAAATCCAGCCCTGTTCATGCAAATGTTGTAAATCGGAAAGAAGCTGGATCACAAGCACTGCCGCCCAGGAAAAACCTTTCCCGGTGACAAAGGAAAGCAGATCCGGGCCGTCTATATATTCCATGACATAAAAAGGAATGATCTCCCGCCCGCGCTCCCAGTCATCCGCTTCCAAAAAGGAAGGCCCGAGGGACTGCCCCCGGGCCTTGGATATGGTTTTTAGTACGCTGGACTCGGATGCCACCTGGGCAGTGCTCACACCGACTTTTAATGCAACCGGACCGGCCGCCGATTCCGCCAGATAAACAGCGCCATTTGCACCGGCCCCGAGGCGCTTTAGCAATCTGTACCGGTTTTTATGCCATTTCCCCGTCACAACCGTACCAGGCGGATCATTAAATGGATTCTTCAAAGTATTGTCCGTCATCATGCGTATGATATCCCCTCAGCTTCCTTTTCCGGTCAAAATGGCGGATCGCCTCATGAATGGCCGGCCCTGTCGGCGTAATCCCGCCTGTCTGCAGTTTCGGAAATATGGCCGCGAGCGATTCCAGTTTCGGTGTCCAGTCAAGCAGTTTCTCCGTTTCTTTCCTTTTCCCAGGAAATATAAAAACTGAAAATTGGTTATTCCCCATTCGCGCATTCAGGCTTAAAGACAAATCAAGCAAAGCTTCTTTTACAGTCTCGAGCTTCGGTTTCATACTTGCGCTTGTATCGACGAGCACGAGAATGTCCAAATCCACTGTTTCCCCCAGTTCATCTACCACCTCCAACACATCGCCGCGTTTTTCAGGCGGCAGTGCTTCAATGGATCCGTTACTTCCCAAAATATGTTTTAATTCCTTGTTCACGATTCCCTGAATCGTCTGGGTCATCGCTTTCCGAGTGACCATTTGCACGGTTTGCGATAATTGTTTCGTATAGACGATCTGGCTGACGCCACCCCCCGACATGGCGATATTTTGAATTTCCGCTGCCCCTTTTTCATCAATGATATCCCGTTCCATGACGCCAATTACATTAATGGTGATGCCTGCTTCTCTTGCCAATGCCGCAGCTGCAGCCGGATCACCCCCCTGGTTTGAACATCCGTCCGTAATCAGCAAAATCTGTTTTAAAGTGCCTGCATTCATTTTTTCTCCTCCTTGTCATTAACGGCATTTCTTCGTTTTTACCATCATCGACAATCGGGAGAAAATATATACCGTTGTCTTCCGCTTCTTCTATATGGCACGGACATTTAAGAGATCATTCTTTTCCCTTTGCTAACGGGGATGGCCGCCCATTTCGGCGTGTTGTGTTTGATTTTTGCAACGACGACCGTCATATCATCTTCAATTAAACCGGATCGCGAACGGATCACTTCTTCTATGAGCAGGTCGGCAATTTCCTGGGGATTTTCCGTTTCCAGCTCCCGGATTTTCCGCTTAATCCATAATTCCGGGTTTTCAATGTAACGCGGGCCTTCCAAAATCCCGTCACTCATCATGATTAAAATATCGCCGGCTTTCAGCTGCCGGGAAACGACATCCACATCAAATTCCTGGATCATGCCCATCGGCAAATTCCCGGATTCAATTTTGATCACTTTATCGCCGCGTTTGATAAAACTCGGCGTCGATCCGATTTTTAAAAATTTGCTGCTTGCATCCTGCAGGTCGATCATCGCCAGATCAAGCGTGGAAAACACTTCTTCCTGCGTCCTCAGCGCCAGAATGGAGTTCACCGATTTGATCGCAATTTTTTCTTCTATGCCCGATTCCAAAATCTGCCGCAAAAGCCTCAGTGTCTCATTGCTTTCGTGATGGGCGCGCTCGCCGTTTCCCATGCCGTCACTGATGGCAATGGCATACTTTCTTGAGCCAAGCTCGATCATTGAATAACTGTCACCGGATATAAAACCGCCTCCTTTTGCGGCATGCGCCACACCAGTGTCGACGACAAACGCCCTTGCCGAACGGAATGTCACATAGCCAAGCCCGCCCGACTGCGAACCGAACTCTTCTTTCTGGACAACAATTGTTTCCCCTAATATATCGGAAAGCATTGGCGCGATGATCTTTTCGCATTCGCCATAGCCACTGTACTGCGGCAAGGTGATATCAATGTCAATATTGCCCGACTCCAGGCTGTAAATTTCCACCTGGTCAATATCGAGCCCGAAGTCCTGTAATGACTCAAGAATCATTTCTTCCTGCCGCTGGTGGTTCTCGCGCTCCCGCTGAATTTCCTTTGCAAAATCTCCCATGACTTCCGAAACGCCCTGCAGCTGTTCTGCGACAATTTTCCGGCTTTCTTTGATCATTTTTTTGAATTTTTGATTGGCCTGGTAAAATGTCAATTCCTGGTTGATCGCATCTTCCACTTTTTGGGCCCTGACACAATGTTTCTCCAATTCGCGATGAGCACGCCTCGAAACCGCGCCGTCCCTTTCACTCAGGTCCTCCATCGTCATTTTCATCAAATCATACGTCTTATCAAAGTTTTTCGCCCAGCACTGCTCTTTTTTGAAGCAGGTCTGGCATGTCCGTTCCGTGACATTGCTGAAAAAATAATCCAGATCCCGCTCACGGTCCTCCTCTTCTTTCGTATGGTCATACTGCGAAAAGCTTTTGGAAAGCGCCTGGAAAACGGACGAGAACTGCTCCACGCGGTGAACCGTCACATCGCGCACTTTCCTTAAATACTGCTGCTGCTCCTTCATATATTCGGCTGTCCCCGGGATATGCCGCGCCATTTTTGCCGTAAACGGGGACGGCGTTAAAAAGAAAAGGGCAATGCTCACGCATGTTTCATACAGCGCGGCGCTTAAAGACGCCCCGGACTCGCCGTACATCGTAATCAGCAGGGTCGCAACAAGCATCCCGGCAGCCGCCCCCCCGCGCTTCCCTTCCTTTAACAATCCGCACAGGAGCCCTGCGAACGCAAGCAGGCTCATTTGATAAAAGCTGGACACGTTGGCAAGGCTGAAAATGAGACCGGTCACAACCCCGACAGTGGAACCGACCGTCGCGCCGCCGACAAACGCAAACAGGAGGACAAGATAGCGCGAAAAAATATGCTCAACGGACAACCCGTTCACCGTCCAGCCGATTGTCCCGGTCAAAACGGACGCGAGCACAATGATGAGACTGACGACTTCCTCCGTTTTTAATGTTTTTTTTCGTCTTGTTTGTGATAAGATTGGAATGCTTTGCATAAATATCATGGTAAGGATAAAGGTTAAGCACGATTCCACACCCGCCATCAGGCCGTCATAAAAAGAGAGCTGGAACTGCTGCTGAAGATAAAGGTAAGCGCATTTTGAAACAAGCGAGACAGCAAAGATGTAAAAGGGCAGCACCCGGGTTTCCTCTTTATGGTATTTGCCGAACAACCTGAATACAAGAATAAAGAGGATGGTCGATGCGAGCGTGTACATCCCGTTCGCAACAGATAATGTTAATCCGCCCGCAGTGAGCCCGAGCAGCGTGATGGGCGCCTTATCCCGCTTCATCACATAGACAGCTGCGAAAAAGGGCAATGCAAACGGCGTAAAATGGGACAAAATAAGGGCCCTTCCCAGCAAAAAGCCGATGATCAAAAGGCTGATGCCTTTTTGGATAAACAACGATTCAAATTTCCCCCGGAGCTGCTTCCACCCTTTCGCAAACTCTTTTTTTGTTTCCTCAAGATCCACATGGCCCCCCTGCTCGATCATTCCCCGCTCAACTTTCCCCAAATTCATCATAAACTCCCCCTCATCACTTTGATACAAGCAATTATAAAAGGACAAGTTTTAAAAGTTTGTCAAAATTCCAATGCAACACCAAAGAAAAGTTCGACTTTTTCCACAAATATGCGATGCATTTTACAATTTTTTTCAAAAAGAGAAGTTGACAAATGGGTGCAGTGCCGTTATTATAGAAAATGTGCTTTTTCATTTAAGCCATGGCGGCGTAGCTCAGCTGGCTAGAGCGTACGGTTCATACCCGTGAGGTCGGGGGTTCGATCCCCTCCGCCGCTATATTCGTTTTGAAAAAACCGGCCCGTTAAAGGCCGGTTTTTTTCGTGTGATTCGGCGATTTTTGTCCGAAACAGCAAAAAGAAAAAGCGGATCCGACAAACATTTCTGTTTGAACCGGTTCCGCCCTCCAATGAAAAGCAATGATACGGATATATGAGTCAACTAGACAGCAAGTTAGCCTCTTCTCGCGCCGCGGCCGCCGCGTTTCGATTCTGTATTTCGTTTGAGCGAAGACAGGCGATCTTCACTGTCTTTCAAAAAGCGCGCCATTTTGGATTCAAAATCTTCTTTTCCGCGGTTATTTCCCCGGCCATGCCTTTGCGGCCGATAGGAATGGGACTGGGATTGGGATTGCTGCGCCTGGTCTTTCGCCTTGCGGATCGACAAACCGATTTTCCCGTCTTTTTCGACATTCAGCACCTTTACTTCAACGATATCGCCGACTTTTAAATGGTCATGAATATCTTTTACATAGTTATCAGCAACTTCACTGATATGAACCAGCCCGGTTGAGCCGTCCGGCAATTCGACGAAAGCCCCGAAATGCGTGATGCCTGTTACTTTACCTTGTAACTTGCTGCCTGCTTCAATTGACATAAAAAAAATTTTCCTCCTTAAAAGATAAAAAAATCAACCTTTAACATATTATAACGAACATGAAAAAAGAGTGTCAATAAGACACGTCTTCTTCTTGGGCATTCTTTTTGGAATCAGGCAGATTAAAGATGATCTCCCCTTTTTTGGAAAGGAAATATTCGCTGCGGGCGAGTTTTGCAATATAGTTATCATCTTTCAGTTTCTTAATCTCGCTTCTAAGCATCGCCTGCTGCTTGTCAATGTCCCTTACCTGGTGCTCCAGCTTTGCTTTTTGTTCTTTTTTTGCAGCGAGCTGTGCGTTCCGTGAGACCAGGGTAGAGACGAGCAGTGCGGAAACAAGCACTGCCATAACACCGAAAAGCGCCAATCGCCGGAAAAGCAGCTTGCGCCTTCTTGCCAGTACTTTTTCTTTGACCGATTGCTGTTTCGTATAAGCATTGTCCATTGAAGCAATATTGCGTCCCAACATACTCCCTCCTAAAAAGCCCTAGGCAGAGCGGAAAGTACAGCCACCGGGCTTATCTTTTAAAAAACTTGCCGATCCGGTTTTTCAGTTTGATAAACTTATTCTGGATTGTTTTCCAAAATCCTGCCGTTTTCATAAAAAAACGGTCAAAAGAGACGCGCAGCGGATTGATGCGCCATAAAAAAACACCCAGTGCGGAAAACGGTTTAAGCCCGGTCTTTAATAACCATATTACCATTTTTGCCATCATTTTTACAATCGTATAAAGCAATCGCCCCGCGCCGAGAAAAAGGGCAAACAAAAGAAGGACAAATCCTTTGGCCGGGCGGAAAACAAGAAGCCGGAACATGCCGGCTGTAAACCGGCCAGTGCGGCATGCTGCCTGGATGCACCATTCCAAAAGCTTCAAGTAACCGTTTTTGAATAATGCCTGGTAAGCGGCAAACCCGCACAAGAGAGCGATAAAAATATAAAACCGGACTTCCCCGGCGTTTACCAGGAACAGGACATAAAACAGCAGCAGGCTCTGGAACAGCCAAAAAAGGACATCATGGACAAAGACAACCCAGCGCTTTCTGTTCCGCCTTTGCAAAAAACGGTTATACGTATCAAGGGTGCCGCCAAAAAAGCTTCCCATCGCGATCATGGCAAGCATCGTATAAAATTGCACGCTCAGGCTCATCTAAACAGCTTGCTAAAGAGTCCCTTAGCTTTCTCCCCGTGATGGTCATCCAAATAAACAAGATCAAACACTTTCCCTTTTATCGAGACGACCCCTTTGTCAACATCCAGGTTTTTCATTTGCAAATTCTGCCCGCGGATGGCGAGAAAACCCATTACCGTTTCCAGCAAAAACTCCTCATTGTCAAAGCTTTCCACCTGTTTCACGCCGGTAATATCCAGCAGCTTGCGGCCGCGCATCATCACATCGTGTTCCTGGAGAACCGGTTTGCTGCCTTGCGGTGTATTATAAAAGTCACTCATCCTGATCCCCACTTTCCTTGTCCAAACTTTGTACTATACTATGCCCGTCCGGACAAAAAAAGACCAAAAGGGAACGGCACACGAAACGGAAGCACGGCCATGCGGAATTCGCGCGGCCCTCCGGAAACGCCTTCCCGCAAAGCTTCCATTCCGCAACTGCATCGGGCGTATGGCCCATCTCCCGCATATCCCGGGGGGCGCGTTTCTGCCAGAAAAATAAAAAGAGCGCCCATAGCCGGTTCACAGCTTCGGGACACCCTGAAACATTTTTATTCGTTGACCCGCGTTTCACTGATCATCGTGTACATGCCGGCGGCGTCTTCTTTTTTTGTCGACTCCCTTAAGTTCTCCACTTTCACCTTGACCACTTTCTGGCCGAAACGGATGGTCAGTTCATCCCCCGTTTTCACGTTTGAACTGGCTTTTGCCTGGACGCCGTTGATCTGGATTCTGCCCTGGTCGGCGACTTCTTTTGCAAGCGTACGCCGTTTAATCAGCCGCGAGACTTTTAAAAATTTATCGAGGCGCATTGTCGTGTTTTCCATGTCCATCCCTCACTCCCGTTTTTCCTGTTTTTCGGCGGCTTTTATCCGCTCCCAGTTTTGCGCGACTTCTTCCGCGCTTTCGGCTTTCACATTGCCAAACACATGCGGATGGCGCCGGATCATTTTTGAAGCAAGCCCTTCTATCACATCTTCCATCGTAAACATGCCTTCCTCTTCGCCAATTTGCGCATGCAGCAAAACCTGGAGCAGCACATCGCCAAGCTCTTCAACGAGATTGTCCTCATCTTCATTGTCAATCGCGGCAAGCACTTCCTCGCACTCTTCAAGCAAATATTTTTTCAGCGAGAGATGGGTTTGTGCCCGATTCCATGGACAACCATCCGGCGCACGCAAAGCCGCGATGATTTGCCGCAGCTCGGCGAAATCCCGCAAATCCTGCTCTTTAAGCGGCGGAACGTAGACGCTCGTTAAATTATCGAGCTCAAATCCACGGTCCAGTTCATACAGCTTCAGCCATTTAACAGCTTCATCCGTACTGCCGGCAGCGCGGACGATGGCCACCTGGTGTTCATCCGGATATTTTTCCATGAGGGCCAGCTTGACTTCAGAAGCCGTCAACGTATCATACACCTGCCCGACTACCAAATGCTGGTTCGTCCGGATGTCGTGCGATTTTAAAGCAGTGCCGTTCATGAGCTGGAAGCCCTCAATCGGATCCACCCTGACAGAAGCGAACAACGCATCGATAAAACTATGCCCGCCTGCGATTTTGATTTCCATCTGTTTAGCCGCGCTTTGTTCGAGCAGAAGCTGGACTGTCCGTTCCGCCACAAACGGATGGCCAGGTACGGCATAAAGAATATCCTCCTGTTCCGCTTCCCGGAAAAGGATCTCCACAATTTCTTCGTATACCGCTTCAAATTGATCGTGGCGCTCGTATACGTCATCAAAAGCCGTATACTTCATCCCTTCCCGTTCAAGTTCCGACACGGTCGGATGTTCTTTTGTCCGCAGAAAAATTTTCCGGTTTGCTTTCAGCTGTCTGTATACACCGAGCGGAAGCTGGCCCATATCCCCGGCCCCGAGACCGGCAACAGTGATGCTATGTTTTTTGTTTTCCAATCCAATTCTTTCCTTTCAGGCCGGCTAATTTTGTTCCAAAAGGCACAAGCCCCCATTCTTCATCCGTCAGCAAACGCAGCCGGGCGGCACAAAATAGAAAAACAGCCGCACCGATCGCCGTCCCCCCCAAAGCAGCCGGGACGCTTGCTGCCCTGCCCGAAAGCCCGTAGGCAAACAGGCGGAGCCAAAGCTGCAAACAAGCGGACATGGCAAAAAGGGAGAGAGCGAGCTTGCCGAAAAATAGAGCCGGCAGCATTTTAACATATGCTTTACCCAATTTTATCATCAATATAAGCGAAATAAACCCTAAAGCGGCGACGGTGGCAGCGGAAGCGCCCATCGTCCCGAAACGGGGAACCCACACCTCGTTTAACCCATATTTCAACAAGACGCCTGCTGTAATGGCAACTGCAGGGGTGTACACCTTGCCCATTCCCTGCAGGATGCCTGAAAAGGTTAAAATCCAGGTGCTGAATAAGATGGAAACCGAAAAAACAGACAGCACAGCTGTTCCCGCGCTGCTTTCAAACAACATCGTATTGGCAAACGGCATGATCCCAATCAGTCCAACTGCAGCGCCCGCGCCGATCGCCGTGCTGATTTTTAAAGCAGCCTGTACCTGTTTTTCAAGGCTTTTTCGCCTGCCCTTCTTATATTCAAGTGCAATTACCGGGACAAGGTTCAGGGCAAAGGAGGACGCTGCCACTGTTCCAAGCTGCAAAAACGGCTGTCCGCGGTCGTAGATGCCTTTCAGTTTTTTTGCCGCTTCCGCCCCCCAGCCGGCGTCTTTTAACAACGCGTAAAGATGGAGGGAATCGACAAATTGGAACAAAACGAGGACAAGGCCGCTGATACAGACCGCAATCCCGCTGCAAAACAGGGAGCGGGCCGCCTGCTTTACGTCGTTCCATTCAAGGAGCTGGGCTGCCTTTTCCTGTCTGCCGCCCTTTACCAGATAAAATACAAGCACTGCCGCAGACACCGCACCTCCCAGCACGGAACCGAACACGGCCCCTTGTCCGGCTGCATAAAGCGAAAAACCGCCGCGGACCAGCCAAAAGGAAAGAAGAAGAATGGCCGCAACCCGGACCGTCTGTTCGAGTACCTGGCTGAGCGCAGTCGGCACCATCCTTCCCTGTCCCTGATAAACACCCCTGATCGCGGAAATCAACGGCATCAGCAAAAAGGAACAGGAAACCGTCCGGATAAGCGGAGAAAGACGGGGATCCCCCATCCATGCCGCCAGCTTCCCTGCAGTGAAAAAAACGGCAAGAAACAATCCGGCACCGAATAAACCGAGGATGAGGAACACCGCGTTTAAAAATGTGCGGTGGCTGTTTTCGCCCGCTGCTTCCCGTTCCGCCACCATTTTGGAAACGGCAACCGGAAAACCGGAAGAGGAGAGTGCCATCACAATCCCGTAAATCGGATATACTTGCTGATAAATATAAAAACCGACATCGCCGACAATATTTTGGAACGGCACGCGGTAAACTGCACTGAGGATTTTTGTAATGACGGATGACAAGGTTAAAATCAGAATGCCTTGAAAAAGCTTTTTTGACTCATGATCCTGCTGCACGTCTTTTCTGCCTTTCACACGGCCGCCACACCGTACGTAGAATAAAATCGAATGTATTATACCATAAAAAGGGATACAAGACGCGCCTTACAGACAACCTGCAAAAAAACAGATCAAAAAACGCAGACCCTTTGCCTGCGTTTTTTTGGCGTACGTGAAAATAAATGATGACAAAAGAGTCGTGGAAAAAACGGGAGAAAAGCCTTATTGTTCCATCTGGCGGGCCAGGAATCCGGCAGCCGTTTCCGCCGATTTCTGTTCCACTTCCCCGAGCGTGCGGTCTTTAGAAAAAATGGCGACAGCACCGATCGGATCGCCGCTTGCGACAATTGGAGCAATCGTATAAGAAGCCAGTTCCTCCTCCACACCGTCCACCAGCGCCGTTTTTCCTTTTTCTTTTGATAAAACCGGCATTCTGTCCTCCATGACTTTTTCGATCACTTCACCGTTTCTTTTATTTAAATATTCTTTTTTTGAACCGCCGCTGACTGCAATCACGGCATCCCGGTCACAGATCAGGACAGGGCTCGTTAAACTGTCATACAGCGCTTCGGCATACTCCTTGGCAAAATCACTTAATTCACTGATCGGCGAATATTTTTTCAAAATGACTTCCCCGTCGCGGTCCACAAAAATTTCAAGCGGGTCCCCTTCACGGATACGAAGCGTCCTTCGTATCTCTTTCGGGATGACAACTCTGCCTAAATCATCAATACGACGAACAATACCAGTTGCTTTCATTTAAAGTTGCCCTCACTTTCATCAGATGATTTTTTTCCATCCTCAGATGGCTCTTGAATCCTTTACCTGCGTTGACATTAGTATCTTTCATCTGGCAAGTTCTATACATCATGAACGTTTTTTGTACAATTGCTATCGATTGGATTGATTTCCAATTCTTCTCTATCTTTTTCCCAAAAATTTTCCCTGGCAAACCTAAAGAACCGTAAAAAGCACGGAACAAAAGAAACCATTGTTCCGTGCTTTTACAAACGGGCCTTTACCAAAAAACCGCCAGCCCTTTAGTTTTTTGCTTGCATCTTACCGGGAAGCGCTCGTCGTTTCGGCCCTTAGAAAGGCGCCCCGCAGTTCCCGGATCATTTCCGTGCAGGTGTAAAGCCACTCATGGCCCTTGCTTTTTTTAATATCCAGCGTAATTTTCAGCTGATTGCCTTCCATGCCGAATCCGGCTGAACGCCCGTATTGTCTCACAATGTCCACGACTTTCGGGCCGTTTACCTGTTTCGAGCCTTTTTCGGACATTAAAATCGTGATCAGTTGTTTGTTTTGTTTAATCGATGAAAGCATTGCTTCTTTGGCGTATACTTTCATTTCCGCAATCGTAAACAGGTCGCTTACCTGCTGCGGATAATCGCCGAAACGGTCAATCATCTCTACTTTTAATTCTTCGATATCTTCAAGCGTCTCGATGCCCCTGAAACGTTTATACATTTCAATTTTCTGGTATCCGTCTTTTATATAGGCATCCGGAATATACGCATCAATTTCGAGTTCGACTTCAAATGGCGGCAGTTTTTCCTCTTCGCCGTCTGCCCCTTTCCGCGCTTCGATCGCTTCCTTCAACATTTGCGAATACAAATCGAAACCGACTGAATCGATGAACCCGTGCTGTTGTGCGCCCAGCAAGTTGCCGGCGCCGCGGATGGACAAATCGCGCATCGCAATTTTAAAGCCGGATCCGAGTTCCGTGAATTCTTTAATCGCCTGCAGCCTTTTTTCCGACGCTTCCGCCAGCACTTTGTCTTTTCTGTACGTAAAATAAGCATATGCCACCCGGTTGGACCGCCCGACACGCCCGCGCAGCTGGTATAACTGCGACAGTCCCATCCGGTCCGCATCATTGACGATCAAGGTGTTGACATTCGGGATGTCCACGCCCGTCTCAATAATTGTCGTCGTCACAAGCACATCGTATTCGCCTTCAAGAAAACCAAAAATGACCGATTCGAGCTGAGATTCTGTCATCCGGCCGTGGGCATACGCCACGCGCGCATCGGGAACAAGCCGTGCAATTTCTTCCGCCTTCCGCTCAATATCTTCAATCCGGTTATACAAAAAGTAAACCTGCCCGTCCCGTGCCAGTTCACGTTCGATCGCTTCCCGCACCATCTGGTCATTATACTCCAGCACGTAAGTTTGTACCGGGAAACGGTTCTCAGGCGGCGTTTCAATTACAGATAAATCGCGTACGCCGACCATGGACATATGCAGCGTCCTTGGGATTGGTGTTGCGGTCAAGGTCAGCACATCGACATTCGTCTTTAATTTCTTGATTTTTTCCTTATGGCTGACACCGAACCGCTGCTCCTCGTCAATGATCAAAAGGCCCAGATCATGGAACTGGATATCTTTTGAAAGCAGCCGGTGCGTCCCGATCACCATATCAATTGTCCCGTTGCGCAAGCCTTTTATTGTTTCATTCTGCTCTTTACGCGTCCGGAAACGGCTCAACAGCCCGACTTTTATCGGATAGCCATGGAACCTTTCCGTGACCGTTTCAAAATGCTGCTGGGCAAGGATGGTGGTCGGTACAAGCATGGCCACTTGCTTGCCGTCCATCATTGCTTTAAAAGCGGCGCGGATCGCCACTTCTGTCTTGCCGTAGCCGACATCCCCGCACAACAGACGGTCCATCGGCTTCTCTTTTTCCATGTCCCGCTTGATTTCCTGGATCGACCGGAGCTGGTCTTCCGTTTCTTTATATGGAAAAGCCGCCTCGAATTCACGCTGCATATCCCCATCCGGAGAAAAGGCAAACCCTTTTGATGCTTCCCTCTCCGCATACAATTTGACAAGGTCGTCCGCGATATCCTGGATGGATGACTGGACTTTCCGTTTGACCCGTTTCCATTCGCTGCCGCCCAGCTTATAAAGTTTCGGCTCTTTTCCTTCCGAACCGACGTATTTTTGGACAAGGTCGATCTGGTCAACCGGCACATACAGCTTATCCGAACCTTGGTACTTAATATGGAGATAGTCTTTATGGACGCCGTTGATTTCAAGCGTCACAATCCCTAAATATTTCCCGATCCCGTGGTTGACATGAACCACATAGTCCCCAACATTCAGCTCGGAATAGTTTTTAATCCGCTCAGCATTGGACAACTTTTGCCGGCGCGTTTTTTTCTTCGCCTTTTTATTAAAAAGTTCTTCTTCCGTAATAACGGCAAGCTTGCACATTGGCAGCTCAAAACCGGTGTTCAGGTTCCCTTCCGCCACCTGGATATGCCCCGGGATAAGATCTTCCGCCACGTAAGCAGCTTCAATCTCATAATCTTCCAGCACACTTTGGATTTTTTCAGCCCGGTTTTTGTCCGCACCAAGGAAAACTACCGTAAAACGGCCTTTCTTCCAACGTTCGATTTCCGCTTTCAGCACATGCATCTGCCCGTGGAACGACTGCATCGGCTTGCAAGCGATATTCACAATGTTTTGCGGATTTGTATTTTGAATATGACGCAAAAACAGTGACAAATAGATTTTCTTCCATTTTTTTCCCGACAGCAGTGTATCTAAGGCGTGGGAAACGGCCAAATCATAAATCATTTTGCCTTCTTCCACCATCGCCGTATACCACTCAGCTTCTTCTTTATCGAGGCGCTCCTGCATTTCCTGAATCCGGCCGAACTCATCCAAAAATAAAATGCCGGCTGTTTCCACATAGTCTAAGAGACTGGCAGGCTGGTCATATAGAATCGATAAATATTTAAAGATTTGATCGGGTTTTTCCCCGTTTTTCAGCTTTTCAATGTCAAAACTAATATTTTGGGCAAGCAGTTGTTTTACCTGATCATCTTTAATTTTTGCAAGTGTTTTGCTGAGCCCTTCTTTTACCGTTTCAGCCGCTTTCATAAGCGAAAGACGGTCTGCCGGATATTCCGTCGCCGGTCCGATGGAGACAGCAGAAAGTTTATCCCGGGAACGCTGGTCGTCAGCGGAAAACGTCCGGATGGAGTCTACTTCCGTATCAAATAATTCGATCCGGACGGGGTCTTCTTCTGTCAGCGGGTATATATCAAGAATCCCGCCGCGCACACTAAAATCTCCCGGTGAATCGACCATATCCGACCGGGTGTAACCCATTTCCACAAGCATTCCCAATACGTGATCAAGCTCAATTTCTTTTCCTGTTTCGACGTGCAGCTGGTACTTTTCCCAAACCGTTTTCGGCGGCAAAATTTTCCGCAATCCGGCCATCGGGACAACGATCAGGCAATTTTTCCCCGATAGCAACGCATTCAGCACCTCTATCCGCTGGGCCATCAGCTCGGGGCTTGCCACACCCAATTCGGCCGCAATCAGTTCATTTGCGGGATACAGAAATAAGGCGCTTTCATCCACAAATTGCAGGAGATCATCATACAACTTTTGCGCCTGTAATAGATTATAAGTTAACACAATGGCCGGCTGTTCCGTTTTTTGATAGACCGAAGCAATAAAAGCGCTACGGGCGGAACCGGACAACCCGGAAACAAGCTGCTCTTTCAGGCCGGCCGTTGTACCGCTTATGACCGATTCTGCTTCCTTGTGTTCAAGGATCATTTTTTGTATTCCGTCCAAAAAGGGCCAACTCCTCTCTTGATCCGATTTCCCTTTCTCTACTATTCACACTGTTTTGTAAAATTTAAACAGGAAGGGGCTGCAGAAAGCATAAATGTTCCTGCAGCAAAACAGAAAAATGCTTTGGACTCCTTCCAAAGCGGATTATTGGATTAAATAGCCGTATTGATGAAATGCGGGTTCGCGTTCAAATGAATCCTGGCATTCTTCGCAAATTGACTGGATGCGGACGCTCCCGTCTTCTTGAGGAAGTACCATTTCCTGCCGCTCCTCATCCGTCAAAAAGAAAAGTCCCATCCGGTCTGCTTCGATGTCCGTGATGGTGCCAATTTTTGTGCCGCAGTGCCGGCAATAGTAATGAACGGCCATCTTCCGGCCCCCTTTTTCATATCGTCCTTATATAGTATGGGCGCAACGGGAAGGGGTTATTCGTTTTTTTATAAAAACGGAAGAAATGGCCGCGGAATTTCGCGCAGATTCCCCATATTCCGCATCGATACGACTCAAGACTCAATTATAAAGGTTCATCACGACCGGGAACGGTTTTTTCAACCAGGCTTCGCAAGCATCGGCGCTTTTTTCAACCGCCAGCTGCATTTTCTCCCGGTCCTCTTTTGAAAAACGGCCGAGCACATAATCCGGCATATAGGCATCTCTGTCCGGCCGCCCGATACCGATGCGAATCCGGTTAAATTCCTGGGTTCCAAGATGGTGGATGATGGATTTGATTCCGTTATGGCCGCCGGCGCTTCCTTTTTGCCGCAGGCGGATTTTGCCGGGCGGAAGATCAAGGTCATCGTAGACGACGAGTAAATTTTCGGTGCCAAGGCGGTAATAATCCATGACTGCTTTGACCGACTCACCGGATAAATTCATATAGGTCATCGGTTTTAAAAGCAGCACTTTCCCGCCGTTTACAGTTGTTTCTGCACACAGCCCTTTGAATTTCGACTGTTTAAAAGGGGCCTGCAGCCGTTCTGCCAGCAGATTGACCACTTCAAAACCGATATTATGCCTTGTATGTTCATATTGGGCTCCCGGATTTCCAAGCCCGACAATACATTTCATATTCACACCCCGATTGATTCATTCCTTGCTGAAATGAAATAAGCTGTTGAGGAAAACCGTCTGTAGCGTTTTTAAGGGACAGCAAGACCAGGCATCATGTATACCGTGATGCCTTTTTAGCAAACAGGCAGTTCGTTTCGGGCAAAAATAAGCGCACCCGTTTTCTTCGTGCCGGTTTCTCTATACGTAAAAACCCTATTTTAATTATCCACGAAGACAGATAAAAGTGCAAGCAGGCCGGACTACGGGCATATGACAAGTTTTTCCCGGAATGACGGGAACAATGCAAGACATGATCTTCCATGCCCTTGAAAATAAAGGAACGGAACAAGTGGCGCATTTTTGTGCCCCAATCATTTCCCCCGGCAAGCTTGCGCTGTGCTAAGGGAATGGCAAACTTTTTAAAAATTCACTCATAATAGGCCGGGTGCATTGCTTTCTTAGCAAAGGATTTGGCATAACGGCAAAAAAAGGCGTATCCTCATACGCCTTTTTTCATAAACCCGGATGTTATGCTTCGCTTGTTTCCCGTCCTTCAAGATTTTCAGGCGTCCCTGACTCCTGCTGTTCGCCAGTGCTGATTTCTTCTTCCTGACGAGGCGGCAGAACGGAGCAAATCGTTTCCGTATCTTCATGATTGATGGTAAATCCATACTGTCCGCGGATGTCCGCAACCGTAATGTTTTCATTCACTTGCAAATTGGAAACATCCACCGTAATGGCATCAGGAATTTCATCCGGTTTTGCCGTAATCGACAATTCATGCAGTGCCTGCTGCAGTACGCCACCGTCTTTTACGCCGGCACTTTCTTCCGTAAGGACGACGCGCACAGTAGCATCGACATCTTCCGACATATTTACGGCAAGAAAATCGACATGAATGATTTTATTTTTCAAAGGATCGGTTTGTACTTCATGGACCATTACATTCCGCTGTGTCCCGTTCACATTCAAGGAAAGCACCGCATTTCTTCCGTTTTCACGCAATAATTTTTCAAACTCGGTGTCATTGACATAAACCGGTGTATTTTCCGTCTGATAGCCGTAAACAACGCCCGGTATGTAGCCGTTTCTTCTTAACCGGCGGCTGGAAGAATGGTGTTTATCCTCTCTTTTTTTTGCTTCAAGTACCTCTGCCATAAATGTTGACCTCCTAATGTTTAAGCAAACATCAAATATATCTTTACCCTGTCATTATCCATTATAAACCTATTTTGAAAAAATAGCTTAAAATTACCGCTATAACGCAGGCTTTTCCCGATTTGCAGGATTGCGTGCTCTTCTTGTGAAAACTTGGACTGCTTTCTGAAATAATTTTCGCTGGAATGCTGTCAAATATCGAACAGCGGGCTTACGGACTGGTCTTCATGCACACGGATAATCGCTTCACCCAAAAGCGGAGCTACAGACAATTCAACCAGTTTTTCACTTTTTCGTTCTTCCGGAATGTTAATGGAATTGGTCGCCACCAGTTCTTTAATCGGGGAATTGTTAATCCGTTCAATTGCCGGCCCGGATAAAACCGGATGTGTGCAGCTGGCGTACACTTCTTTTGCGCCGCTTTCAATCAACGCTTTTGCCGCAAGCGTAATCGTGCCTGCCGTGTCAATAATATCATCAATAATGATGCAAATTTTCCCGTCCACATTTCCAACAATATTCATCACTTCGGCCACATTCGGGCGCGGGCGGCGTTTGTCGATAATGGCGATCGGCGTTTTTAAACGTTCAGCCAGTTTGCGCGCACGGGTGACACCGCCATGGTCAGGGGAGACGACCACGATATCTTCCGCCTGAAATCCTTTATCTTCAAAATACTTTGCAATAATTGGAACGCCCATCAGGTGGTCAATCGGAATGTCAAAAAACCCTTGGATTTGCGGGGCGTGCAGATCGAGGGTAATGACCCTTGTTGCACCCGCTGTTACGAGAAGGTTCGCCACCAGTTTTGCGGTAATCGGTTCACGTGCACGCGCTTTTCTGTCCTGCCGTGCATATCCGTAGTAAGGGATCACAAGATTAATGGTCCGCGCCGACGCCCGTTTTAAAGCATCAACCATAATTAGAAGTTCCATCATATGTTCATTGACAGGATCGCTTGTCGACTGTATCACATAAACATCGCAACCGCGGATGCTTTCTTCAATATTGATCTGGATTTCCCCATCGCTGAATTGTGAAACGGAACATTTTCCAAGTTCAACTCCGACAACGTTGGCAATTTCCCTGGCAAGTTTCGGGTTGGAGTTCAGGGTGAAAATCTTTAAATTCGGATCTAAATACTGGTTAGACATGATGGACCTCCAATTATTGTTGTTTATGTTTTAACTTCTGGACATAATTTTCCTTGTTCACCTGGCGTGCGCGCGCAATCGACAATGCTTCGCCCGGTACATCGTCTGTAATGGTCGAGCCTGCTGCAATATAAGCATTTTCCCCGACCGTAACCGGCGCAATCAGATTGGAGTTGCACCCGACAAACGCGCCGTCTTCAATAACCGTTTTAAATTTATGTTTCCCGTCATAATTCACTGTGATCGTGCCGCAGCCGATATTGACACCTGCCCCGACTTCCGCATCGCCGATGTACGTCAAATGGGATGCTTTGCTGCCCTTGCCGACGGTTGATTTCTTCACTTCCACAAAATTGCCGATCTTCGCTTCATCGGAAATCGAGGAGTCCGGCCGGATATGGGCGTACGGGCCGACATGGACAGAAGCGCCAATTTCACTATTTTCCGCAACAGACTGCCTGACTTCTGTTCCGTTTCCGATCACGCAATCTGTAATGTCGGAATTCGGGCCGATTTTGCAGTCTTCCCCGATGACCGTTTTGCCGGACAGCTTTGTCCCCGGGTAGATCACCGTATCCTGCCCGATTTCAACATCCGCTTCAATGTAAGTTTGCCGAGGGTCGAGGATGGTCACGCCGTTTCGCATATGGCGTTCGTTGATGCGCTTTCTCATGATCCTTTCCGCTTCCGAAAGTTGCACCCGATCATTGACACCTAACGTTTCTTCGATACTTTCTGTCTTGTAAGCCACAACTGTTTCCCCTTGCGATTTTAAAATGCCTACGACATCAGGAAGATAATATTCGCCTTGAGCATTGTCGTTTGAAACATGTTTCAATGCTTCAAAAAGCGCCCGATTGTCAAAGCAGTAAACGCCTGTATTGATTTCCTTTACCTGCTGTTCTTCGGGGCTCGCGTCTTTATGTTCGACAATTTTTTCCACGAAGCCTGCCGCATTGCGGATGATCCGTCCGTATCCGGCAGGGTCGGGGGCCGTTGCTGTTAAAATGGTCACTTTTGCCTGTTTCCGTTCGTGTTCCTCAAACAGAGCCTTTAAGGTTTCCGCCTGAAGGAGCGGCGTATCCCCGCAAACCACCAAGGTAGTCCCGTCCTTGTTGCCGAGAACCGGTTCTGCCTGCAGGACGGCATGCCCTGTGCCCAGCTGTTCTTCTTGCAGGACAAAAGCGGTTTTTCCTTCCAGGCAGGAGCGGACCTGTTCTGCACCATGCCCGATAACCGTCACAATCTTATCCGTTTCAAGCTGTAAAACTTGGTCTGCAACATGTTCAACCATGGGTTTCCCGCAAACAGGATGCAGCACTTTGTACAATTTCGACTTCATGCGAGTACCCTGGCCGGCAGCCAAGATTACAGCGAATCTGTTTGTCATTTATGATCCCCCAATAAACCTTATTATCCATAAAAAAATATATCGTAAATAAGGGCATATTTCAAGGAAAGGCAGCAAATTACAATTATTGGGAATGTTGGAGCAAGGACGGGGGGAATTGTTAGCCCTTTCTATTCATTTAAATCCCATACTTTGTTTGCATTCGAAAATAACGTTTTCAAGTCTTCCTTATTTTCCATAATGACTTTCTTGGCTATCGCGTCACTTTTATCTACAGGTTCCAGTTTTTCATTCACATAAATTTCATAGGCTTCTCCATTTTCTTGCAACCGAACCCCGTATTTATAACCGCCTGTCATGGTTGGCCAAATGATCAAATCTTCCATTTTATCTTTTTGGTCCTCACGGGAAACAGCCAGGTTCCCAGTGAAGCTTAAATAATTTGGCTTTTTCACGCTGTACGTATAGTTGCCTTTCCGCATCGCGTGCGTCCCCCATTTATTTTTCGGTACGGCTTTAACATATTTATGATATTGGATGGTCGTGATCGTGAACCAGCATAAATTCCATAATACAAACAATGTAATGACGATGATAAAAATATATTTTAATCGAAATTTCCTTTTCATAAATTCACCACCCTGTTGCCTTGTTTTTTTAATGTTTCATCGTGCGTCACAAGTATAATGGTTTTACCCTGTCTATTCAGTTGCTTTAAAATGTTTAATACAGCTTCTGCATTTTTCTTATCAAGAGAACCAGTCGGCTCATCGGCAAGGATGATATCGCATTTTTTTAACATTAATCGTGCCAGAGCTACCCTTTGTTGTTCTCCTCCAGATAAAGTAAAGACTTTTTGATTTATTTTATTTTTTAATCCGACTAACGCCAAAGCTTCTTCCATTGATAGGTTCGTTTTGCAATCTTTGCGAATCAGTTTCAGATTATCTTTGACGGTTTTATGATCAACCAATGCAAAATTTTGGAATAAGAAGCCAATCTTGGTTCTAAAATAATGCAGGTGATTCTTCTTATTTTTAATGTCAATCCTGTCAACGATAATCGTGCCGCCGTCAAATTTTTCAATTGCCCCAATCATATTTAGTAAAGTTGTCTTTCCGCATCCGCTCGGCCCGGAAACGATGACAAAATCGCCGCTTTCAATATCAAGATTGAAATTTGAAAACAAGGTTTTTTCATTGAATTTTTTTGTTAAGTTTCGTATTTGAATCATATATTTCCACCTTTTAGGATCGTTTGTATTTTTGCATTTTCCACCCTTCGTATGTTGAAGGAAATTAAAAGCAATTCTAAAATGAGAATGATGATGCCACCTGCAATCATATATCCAATGCTGCCAAGGTTTAAAACGATTGCACAAGTGGCTGCCGTTATGATGCTTAATAGTGACGTAACAAAGGTAATAAGAATCATTTTCCTGTTTTTCTGAAATAAGCTATATCCAAACACTTTTTTCAGAGCGTGTTCAATAGCGTTTACTTCATACTCCAATTTAATAATGGTATGAATAATCATTCCTTCTAATAAAAGTACTAAAATACTAAAAATAAAGTTCATAATTAAAATTCTTTTGATTAATTTCCAATTATGTTCGAATTTTTCCATGACATTTGTTTTTGATACGATCCCATTGGTCAGATGATTATTTTTCACAAAAGTATTAAATTCTTTGTCCGAGATTTTGTACATAATATCGTGTACATAAGTTAATTTTGAAATGACATTCGCTTCCTGCTCTTTTTTCAGTTGTTCTGGCGAAATATTATGGTAAATAATAATGGGATTATGAACCAGTTGACTGCCATAGAGTGCATTTTCATCAATACTGATCAGACTTGTCTTTTCGTTATAATATAGGACGCCGTAGTCATATTTTTGTTCCTCCCCCTCATAAAATTGTGTATGGCCTTTTAATTGTTCAATCAAATGAGGATTATCTTTCATTTTGACAGGGACAATAAAATAAATTTCTTTTTTCAATGGTTTGTCTCTTAATTCTGTAATTTGACTTGATAAATAGTGAAAAGCATTGCTGTTGGCTAAAATTCCCGGGTAATGTAAAAGGTTTGAAATATCTGCCAATAAAGTTGCGTTGAATTTATCATAAAATTGTTTGTAGAACTTATATTGTACACTCGCACTTTTTTCCAGCGTATTATCGGAAGAACTATTGTTATCAGTAATTTTATAATCCAGTTGGGTGTAATAATAGTCACGATGACGCTCAAAAAATGGTTTTTGTTTGTAATATTGATAAGCGTCATACACCACAGCAATATTGCTGGAAATGATAATGATTGTCATGACCGTAGTTGCTAATTTTAAGACATAATTCATGGATAATAATTTTACGGACCCATGGCGTTAGAAAAAGCTTCCTTTAAATTGAAAAAATATAAATTGAAATAAATCAGGGCATTCAATATAAGTAAAATCATAAACATGAACAGGGAAAGGCGAAACATAAAGAAAACACATGTAAGTTTGGAGAGAACAAAGTAAACTAACAGAAATAATAATATATAGAAACATGTATCTATCACGATATTTTTCCAAACCATACTGCTTATTTTTTCTCCCAAAGTAAACCGGATGATATTTTCTTTTTTCTGCAACATGCAGTCATAAAAAGTTAGCAATAATATCACACTGATCACGAGCAACCATATGAGCAGGGCTTCATTCCTTAATTCGTTGCTTTTAAAACCATCTTGGGGAAAGTTGCCGGCATATTTGTCAATTAAATCGATTTTAAACTACTTAATATTTTTTTTGCTTCCAATGAGATAAAATGGATTGAAACGATCAATTCCGTTGATATTTTTCAGATGGCGAAAATGGAACACCATATCTTCAAGAAATAGGCTTTTGTATTTTTTTCAGATATGTTGAGATGACGTTTTATGTATGGCTGGACGCCGGTCGTTCCGTAAATATCAAATTCAGTAAGAAAAGTAGTACGAGGGGAACTGGTGTAAGTAAACACTTCAACATGATTACGGTTGGCGGAATCGATGATATCGTGTATCATTTCTTTCTCTGTTGTGTTCGGCTGCAAATACAGGGTCGTATGATCAAATGGGGTGTAAAAATCATTCAGATAAAAGACGTGACTTTCACTAATGATCATCATGCCTGTAAATAGCAGAAAGAAGCTGATCGTAAATTTAACCGTTTTCAAAACTACCCCTCCGTAGCAATAAATACCAACTATTCATTGTTGAACCCGAAGTTGTACGAGCTGATTCATCTATCCTTTTGTTGCGCTTGATCTTTAGGCTGCGGGGAAGGGCTTGTTGCAGACTGGCTCCGTCCAGTGTACGCTTAGAGTCTGATTGTAATGTTATCAAGTACCCGTCCATCACAACCAGAACAATAACCCGTACAGGCTCATTTATCATTTGGCTGCCTCTCCTTCTACCATATTAACATACATATGGAAATATTTAATCAGTTATGTAAAAATCCTATTCGTCCAAGGCTGCCAAATAGGTCAACGAGGGCAAAAAAGAAGAGCCTTACTGTTGAAGTAGGCTCTTGTTGCAAAAATCTATCAGGACGCGCCAGCTTCTTCAAATTCCACTTGGTCCAATTCCCCTAAACGGTGATATTCCGACAAGACTGCATCATGAATCTTACTGCGCGTACCCGAATTAATGGGATGGGCAATGTCTCTGAATTCGCCATCCGGCGTCCTTTTGCTCGGCATTGCAACAAACAAGCCATTGTTGCCATCAATCACCCGGATATCGTGAATGACAAATTCGTTGTCCATGGTAATTGATGCAATCGCCCTCATCCTGCCCTCCGTATGGACACGGCGCAGCCTTACATCCGTCACTTCCATTCTTTCACCACCTCAAAAGATTTAGGATCATCTTTATTATTCAACACCCTTTTAAAATTTCCTTCTTTTTCAGGAAAAAATTCTAAAATTTTTCATAAGGTGAAAAAATGGAAGCGCATAAAGATCACGGAATAAGCGCAATCACTTCAATTTCGACGCCGGCATTTTTCGGAAGCCTTGCCACTTCAACGCAGGAACGCGCCGGTTTATGGTCCGTAAAATAGGAGCCATAGACATCGTTTATTTTGGCAAAATCGTCCATGTTTTGAATAAAAACTGTCGTTTTGACAACCGTATCAAAAGAGGCCCCGGCTGCCTCAAGCACCGCTTTTAAATTTTCCATTACCTGGCGGGCCTGCGCTTCAATGCTGCCTTCCACAAGCGTGCCGTCCGATCTTAGCGGAATCTGCCCCGAACTGAAAAATAAATTTCCTGCTACAACGCCCTGTGCATACGGCCCGATTGCCGCAGGCGCCTGATTTGTTGAGATGGTTTTCATTCCTTTAATCCCCTCCGAACAAGCTGACTTTTGAAAAATAATTCCCTTCCACTACTTTGATCTGCTGACTGCGGACATCGACATCCCTTAATTTCACAAGCGACACATAATCATCGACAAGCCGTTCTTTCGTGTCTTCCGATTCAACCAAAACGCCGATGCCCGAAACGGAAGCATCGAATTCTTTCAACAAGTTGATCATGCCGTTAATCGTTCCGCCTGCTTTCATAAAATCATCGACAATTAAAACGTTTGCGCCTTCCCGCAGGCTCCTTTTCGAGAGGACCATCGTCTGGATCCGTTTCTGCGATCCGGAAACATAGTTAATGCTGACAGTCGGTCCTTCCGTCACCTTGCTGTCATTGCGGACAATCACAACCGGAACATTTAAATAAGCCGCTGTTGCCATTGCAATCGGGATTCCTTTTGTCGCGACCGTCATAATCGTGTCAATCTCCCTGTCCGCAAATGCGGTTGCCAAAAGCTTCCCGACTTTGCTGACGACCTGCGGGCTGCCGATCAGGTCTGTCATATACAAATAACCGCCCGGCAAAAGCCGGTCCGGATTCTCCATCAGCGTGCAAAGTTCGCTGATGGCCTCTTTTGCTTCCGCCCTGTCTGTGCGCGAAATAAATTTAACGCCACCCGCCGCGCCGGGAACCGTCTGCAAAGTCCCAATGCCCCTTTTCTCGAATGTTTCTTTGATAATCGTCAAATCTTCACTGATGGAAGATTTTGCAGACTGATAACGATCGGCAAAAAAACTGAGGGGAACGAGAATCCTTGGTTTTTCCAACAAATAATGTGTCATATCTACAAGACGTTCACTTCGCCGAAATTTCACGTCAAAAACCCCCGTCACAATCCGGTCTGTCAAAAATGCCGGTCCCGCTCTTCTTCGTACCAAATCGCACGGCGGCTCCGGAAACACGGATTCAATAACATTAATATACCGCATTTTTTTCTTTTTGAAAACAAAAATCCGTACAATCACTATTTTATATTTAAAATTGTTCGCGTTCTCCAATCATTCTGACAGCAAATACCTGGCCGCAAAATCCCCGGAGGCCGTTATAAATCCGCTGCAGCCGCGAATCGTGCCGCACAAGCCCGAATACTGTCGGGCCGCTTCCGCTCATTAAAACGAGATCCGCTCCGAAACGCTGCATCTGTTTTTTGATTTGCGCCACTTGCGGGTACACCTTTAATGTGACACTTTCCAGCACATTTCCCGCATGCTTGCATATGCCGGCATAATCACGGGTATAGAGGGCAGCGATCATGCCGGGAATATCTGGATGCACCACTTCATTTAAGTCCAGTTGGCGGTAAATTTCTGCTGTCGACACGCCGATGGACGGTTTCGCCAAAATGACCCAGCAGTTTGGCGGTGCTGGCAGCTTTGTAATATTTTCTCCCCTTCCTTTTGCGAGCGCAGTGCCGCCGTATACGCAAAACGAGACATCCGACCCGATTTCGGCGCCGAGTGTTGCAAGTTCATCTAAGGAAAGGCCGAGATTCCAGAGCGTATTCAGGCCGCGGAGAGTAGCTGCCGCATCACTGCTGCCCCCCGCCAGCCCGGCAGCCACTGGAATGACTTTGTCAATCGCAATCTCGACCCCCTGCCTGACGCCGCACCGCGTTTTCAGAAGCCTTGCAGCCTGGTACGCCAAATTTCTCTCATCATCCGGCACAAACCGGTTTTGCGACACAATTTTAATCTCCTGATCGTGCCGCTCCGAGAGCTCGATATGATCTGCAAGGTCAATGGTTGTCATGACCATTTCCACCTCATGATAGCCATCCTCCCGTTTGCCAAGCACATCGAGCGATAAATTAATTTTTGCCGGTGCCTTGACCAACAACTTCAAATCCTTCACCTACTTCCAACATCCAATCCAGCCGTATTTCCTGCTTCATTTTTCTTATTCTAACATAACGCCCAGCAAATATTTACATCAAAACGCAAATTTCGTAGAACAATAAAAATCGAAATATTGCCTCATGCATCATCCAAAATATGCAAAAGCTGTGGAAATTGTGGTAAAGCCGCCAACTTGTTCAAAGGACGAACATTCGAATATGCAAAAAGCCGGGGAAATTCCCCGGCCCGGCGCCATGCAGTAGTCGCAAAGATTGTCAGGAGTTGCCCGATTGTTTTTCCGAAGCAAGGTGCGCTTCAGCCAGTTCAATGGCACGCTTTACCATATTCCCGGCATCCCGGGCTTTGATGCCGCCCCAACCTTCTTCTTGGACGACATCATAAAAGCCGAGGTCTTTCGCCAGTTCTTCTTTAAAACGTTCAGACATAATCCCTCTTCTTCGGCCCATTAGATAAATTTCCCCCTTTGACGGGAAAGGCAAAAAAATCCCCGCCTTCCCTTTCATTTGGTTGTTATATCCCTGCATGCGCCTCTTTGTAGTATGTACGAAACAAGGTTAGAATATGAAAAAAGCAGCAGCAGGATCATTCCCGCTACCGCCTATAAAATAGAAAACAGCAAACATATGTCTGCTGCCGCTCATCAAACCTCTTGTTGTTTATCCATAAAAACAAGCTGTACTGTTTCTGTCAGGACATCTGCATAGCTGTAGGAAACACGTTCAAAAGCATTTTCCTCCTGGTCTAATTCGATGACAAAAACCGCTGGGTAAGTTTCTGCCAAAACACCGGAACGTTCAATCGTCTTTCTCCTGCCACCATTGGCTCTTAACATTAATCTTTTTCCCAAGTTTGAATCCAAGGATCTTTTAATGTCTGTTAACGTTTTTGGCATTTCGCTCCACCTCACTAGTCTCAATTATAACACAGCTTGCGCTTCCGGTCAAATAAAACATATATTTTATCAGTGATCAAGCCGGTCTGTCAACCATTTTTCATTGCTTCCCTGCCGTTTTTCCAAGGTGAAGGTTTGCATGTTCAGTGTATGGGGCTGCCTTGGGGAAATGTACCACTGATCCAGGCCCATATTCTTATCAATAGGATATGCCAAATGCAATCGAATTATGTAAAATTCTGCAGCCCGGCCCATTTTTAAGGAACCGGGATGGGGCCCCGTCAGTCCTCATCCATTGGCTTATACGGCATCCCGGTCCGCAGCACGCCCTTTGTTTCCACGCCTCCCAGTCCTTTTTGCCCTGTCAGTGTATTGCGGAGCACATCCCAAACATTCACTTGTTCCATAAACGAGGTGTAACAGATCTTGGCCACAATATAGACCGGATCAAGCGCATGAATATTCACCCGGAGCGGAGAACTGGCAAAATTGGCGCCGGCCTGGATGAGCGATTCAAAATGGGACTGGCATGCGCCTGCAAAAATGACGAGCTGATCCAAATTCGGCACCTTTTTCCTTGCTTCCATCACGGTTCTGACAAAAGATTTTGAATGGCGGTATGCATTTAAATCTGCTTTTTTCCCCTTTGATTTGGAATAGGCATCATGGCCGGTAATCACCAGAATATTCGGCCGGTATTGGTCAAGCAGCGCATGGATGCGAACCGGCATTTCTTTTTCGTAACAATGGACGCCGTAAACTGTCACGCCGATTTTTTCATACAAGTTCATGCATTTTTTTAAATAATGAGGATCGCCGTCCAAATGCAAAACTCTTCCCGGTAGCTGGAAATAACTCAGTTCCTCTTTATAGCCGTGGGTGGCCTCGTACTCGCGTTTTTCCTTCATCAGTTCGATGTCCTGTTTAAACAGTTCAAATGACTGTTCTTCCAAAGAACGAAACGCCTGCGTAATTTTCGATCTTTCCGCAGGGCCAAGGGTGACTAGGTCTTCAAACGGGGCATCCGCGATCAGCCGGACGTCCTCCCCGTACAAAACAGCCACTTTCCGCCCGTTCTGCTCCTGTATATCAATGACCCGGAATAAAATATCACAATTGTAAGACTTCCTTCCAACAATTGCGTTGAGCCTTGCTTCCATTGCCGTCAACTCCATTTGTATCCATCTCTCGCCTGCATAACACTATATATGCACTGCCTTCGGAAATGGTGAAAAAGCCGGGGGAAGCGCTCCCCCGGCTGATGCGACATTTAGGATGATGTGTGAAAAATGGGAAACAAGGCATTGCTTAATGCGGCAAATTCCTCGAGGCTGAGCGTTTCCCCCCTTCTTGACGGTTCAATTTTAAGCTGCTCGAGTACGGAAAGGAGTGTCTCTTTCTTGTCTTTTCCGCCGGGAAGGCCAGCAGTCAAATTATTGATCAAGGTTTTCCGCCGCTGGGCAAAGGAAGCTTTTGCCACCTGAAAAAAGAACGCTTCATCTTTAACCTCGACTTTCGGTTTGTCCCTTTTCACAAGCTTTACCACGGCGGAATCCACATTCGGCTGCGGCATAAAAACCGTTTTCGGCACAATCATCGCCACTTCCGCCGTCATATAATACTGGATGGCAATGGAAAGCGTGCCGTAGTTTTTCGTGCCGGGAACCGCCGAAATCCGGTCGGCCACTTCTTTTTGCAGCATCACGACCATGCCGCGGATCGGATACAGGCCGGTGACAAATTTTAATATGATCGGGGTCGTCACGTAATACGGCAGATTGGCGACAACCATGATATCGTTTATGCCGGCAAATTCCGTTTCCAGCACTTTTCCAACATCGGCCTTTAACACGTCTTCATAGATCACGTTTACATTCGGGTACGGCGCCAGCGTATCTTTCAGGATCGGGGCAAGCCTTTTGTCGATTTCAAAGGCCACGACTTTTTTGCTGCGGCGGGCGAGATGTTCCGTGAGCGCACCAATGCCGGGACCGATTTCAACAACGCCGGACTCTTCCGTTAAATCCGCCGTATCCGTAATATTCCGCAGAATGTTCGGGTCAATTAAAAAATTTTGGCCCAGGCTTTTTTTAAACGAAAATCCGTACCGGTTTAAAATCGCTTTTGTCCGGATGGGGGTGGCAATGTCTTTTTGCAAGTTGATTCCTCCTGTAACACTTTCATCAGAGCATCCCGGAACGTTTCTTTATCGATTTGGAACACCATCAGCCGCTTATGGAGCTGCTTGCCGTTCGTGTATCCGATTTTTAAAAGTTCCCCGATTCTTGCCCTTCTTTGTTTCGCCAGCGGGCCGGCAATCAGACCGGCAGCCATTAAATCATCCCTTGTGATGACTTCCGGCACGGCTTCCTCCATTTGATGCGCCTCCCGTAGCGCTTGCCGGATCGCCGCAGGGTGGGCATGTTCAACCCCGATTCCCCGGTCCTCGGGCGCCCGTGCCTCCTGTTTGGCCAAAAATGCGTGTTTGCAGCCGGGCACTTTTTCCGCGATCGTTTTGCGGATTTTTTCGCCGGGAAAATCAGGATCGGTGAAAATGATGGCGCCCCTTTTTTCCTGGGCAAGGCGGATTTTTTCAATCGTACTTTCCGAAATGGCCGACCCGTTTGTTTCAATCGTGTCGGCATCGAGCGCCCGCTTAATGGCCGCTGTGTCGTCTTTGCCTTCCACGACAATAACCTCTTTTAATTTTGCCATGCGGATAAAACTCGCTTTCTATGCATGATCTTTTATTCTAAACAATTTTTCTGCATTTAACATCGTCTGTTCGGCAACTTTTTCAAAAGGAATGCCTTTAATTTCCGCAATCTGCTCAGCGACCAGTTTCACATATGCCGGCTCATTGCGTTTCCCGCGGTACGGATGCGGGGCAAGATAAGGGCAGTCCGTCTCAACCAAAAGCTTTTCAAGCGGGACCTCGGCAGCTACTTCTTTCGGTTTTTTTGCATTTTTAAACGTCACCGGGCCGCCAAGTGAAATGTAGAAATTCATTTTGATGCATTCTTTCGCCGTTTCCGGGCTGCCGCTGAAACAGTGCATAATGCCGCCTGCTTCCTGTGCATTTTCCTCTTTTAAAATTTGCACACAGTCTTCTGTCGCTTCCCGGTTATGGATAATAATGGGCAAATCAAGCTTTTTGGCGAGCCGGATTTGCCGCCTGAACACTTCCTGCTGTACCTCTTTCGGCGATTTATCCCAATGATAGTCCAGCCCGATTTCGCCGATCGCCACCACTTTCGGATGATGGGCAAGAGATTCAATCCAGTCCAGGTCTTCATCTTTCATGTCAATCGCATCAACCGGGTGCCAGCCGATCGCTGCATACAGAAACGGGTATTGGTCAATCAGCGCCATCGCTTTTTGGATGGTCGGCCTGTCAAACCCGACGACCGTCATCTTTTCCACACCGGCTTCCCGTGCTCGCGCGATGGTGGCTTCTAAATCGTCTTTGAACGCTTCATCATTGATATGCACATGGGTATCAAATAACATCTTTTTCACCTCAAATTCTTCACGTTTGTTTTCACATATGATCGGGAAAAACATCTATTTTTCCTGAAAAGTAAAAGAAAAACATAGAGAGATCCGTCGAAATTTGTTCCACGTGAAACATCTCTATGTTTTTCATCTCATCTGGTCCCTTTATTTGACAATCGCGCCGAGCGGCAGGCTTTCATCAATGGTTGCCAATGACAATATGCCGTCTTTTTCGCCTGCGAGAATCATGCCTTGTGACCATTCACCGCGCAATTTGACAGGTTTCAGATTGGCCACGACAATGACTCTGCGCCCGACCAGTTCTTCCGGTTTGTAATATTCCGCAATGCCGGAAACAACCTGGCGCTGTTCATCTCCAAGGTCAAGCTGCAGTTTCAACAGTTTGTCGGCTTTTTTTACCGGCTCACAAGCGGTTACTTTTGCGACACGTAATTCCACTTTTGCGAAATCATCGATCGTGATCCCGGCTTTTGTGTCTTCCGCTTTCGCTTTTTCTTCTTTCGTTTCTTCTTTTTTCGGAGCCGCACCTTGCATTTGCGATTTGATAAACTGAATTTCTTTTTCCATATCGAGACGCGGGAAAATCGGCTTGCCTTTTTTCACAACCTTTGTGCCTTCCGGAATGCTGCCGAATAAGGACAGGCTTTCCCATGTATGCAAGCTCTCATCCGTAATGTTCAGCTGGTCAAAAATTTTCTTTGGCGTTGATGTCAAAAACGGCTGTAAAAGGATGGCGATATGGCGCAGCGACTCCGCCAAATGGACCATCACTTCGGCAAGATCCGCCCGTTTGGTTTCATCTTTTGCCAATGTCCACGGAGTTGTTTCATCAATATATTTGTTTGTACGGCTGACAAATTCCCATAAAGAAGCGAGTGCAACCGAGAACTGCATGTTTTCCATCGCATCTTCGTATTTTTTCACAGCCTCTTTATATGCGGTCACAAGCTGGATGGAATACGGATTGTGCGAACCGGCAAACGTTGGAATGACACCGTCAAAATACTGGTTCATCATCGCAATCGTACGGTTCAGCAGATTGCCCAGATCATTGGCGAGGTCAAAATTGATCCGTTCCACAAACCCTTCCGGCGTAAAAATGCCATCCGCCCCAAACGGCACTTCACGCAGCAAGTAATAGCGGAGTGCGTCGAGCCCGTACCGGTCAATCAAAGTAACCGGGTCAATGACATTCCCTTTTGATTTCGACATTTTTCCGTCTTTCATAAGGAGCCAGCCGTGTGCAAATACTTTTTTCGGCAGCGGAAGGCCAAGCGCCATCAGCATAATCGGCCAGTAAATCGTATGGAAACGAACGATTTCCTTGCCAACAAGATGGACGTCAGCCGGCCAGTATTTCCGGTAGTTCGAATCGTCATCACTACCGTAACCGAGTGCTGTAATATAGTTAGTCAGGGCATCAATCCAGACATAGATGACATGTTTCGGATCCCCGGGCACTTTTATCCCCCAGTCAAACGTTGTCCGCGATACAGCAAGATCCTCAAGCCCCGGTTTGATGAAGTTATTGATCATTTCATTTTTCCGGCTTTCCGGTTGAATGAAATCCGGATTTTCCTCATAGTATTGCAAAAGCCGGTCGACATATTTCCCCATTTTGAAAAAGTACGATTCCTCTTTTACTTTTTCTACTGGTCTGCCGCAGTCCGGGCATTTGCCGTCCACAAGCTGGCGTTCCGTGAAGAAGGATTCACAAGGCGTACAGTACCAGCCTTCGTACTCTCCCAAATAAATATCGCCCTGGTCAAGCAGCTTCTTGAAAATCTTTTCCACTGCCTTTTTGTGGCGGTCCTGGGTCGTGCGGATAAAATCATCATTGGATATTTCGAGTTTTTTCCATAGATCCTGGATGCCGGCGACAATTTCATCGACATATTGCTGCGGTGTCACGCCTTTTTCCTTTGCTTTGCGCTGGATTTTCTGGCCGTGCTCATCCGTGCCGGTCAGGAACATGACGTCAAACCCGCGCAGCCTTTTATAACGGGCCATCGCATCGCCTGCAACGGTTGTATAGGCATGGCCGATATGTAAATTTCCGCTCGGATAATAGATCGGCGTTGTGATATAAAAAGTTTTCCGTTTCTCTTCCAAACCAGCCTCCACCTTTCGATAACATTAGACATTTCTTTTGCACATTTCGCGCGCTGCTTAGAACTTCTAAACAATAAGTATAAAACTTTTCGTGAAAATAAGCAAAAACGTGGATTTTTGAAAAAAAGGCCCATATGTTCAGTATACCGCATCAACAGGATGCCTTGCATCTTCATGGCGCCCGGTACAGCGCATTATTCATTATAGACGGCATACCGCCGGTTTAACCGGTGCAAGGGCCATGGCTTTTATCCTTGTCGAAAAATATTTTAAACAAATTTGTTTTTTTATTCCAATTTATCTTCTATAATACAATTAGATAGGTTGTATAGTTTTTGAAGATTCAGGGGTATTCGCCAGTTTTCGATAGATATAGAAGGTCAGCATTTGCGCAACCGGGTTTGGTATCAGGGTTTTGTACAGGTTCACATTTACTTTAAGGGAGGAAAGCGTTAATGAAATCAACAGGCATTGTACGGAAAGTCGACGAGCTCGGCCGTGTTGTCATTCCAATTGAATTGCGGAGAAATCTTGGCATTGCTGAAAAAGATGCATTGGAGATTTATGTCGATGATGACAAGATCATTTTGAAAAAGTACAAGCCCAATATGACCTGTCTCGTCACCGGGGAAGTCTCGGATGACAATCTCCGGCTGGCAGGCGGAAAAATTGTTTTAAGCCGTGAAGGCGCAGAATTGCTGATGAAAGAAATTAAAGAAAATTTTCATTTGGAAGATCAACCGGCTGAAAATGAACAGGCAAAAGACGAAGCAGATCCATTCGCATCCAAACCTGAGCCGGAACCGGAACCCCGCTGAAACGCGGGGTTTTTTTTTAAGCCTTGGACAGATCTTTGTTGCTAAATATCCTCCTCAGGTTGTTGATTTACAGTTCGTGATAGATTTGGTAGACTTCCCTTTTTGGCAGTTTCCGGTCTTTTGCCGCAAGCTTGATCGCTTCTTTTGCCGGCAGCTGTTTTTGCTTCATATAGGCTTCCACATGTTCTTTGACGGATAGCGCCGTCCACCAGAAATCGTCGTCTTCTTCCCCTGTTTCAGGGCTTCCTTCCACAATTAGGCAGAACTCGCCGCGCACTTCATTGTTTTCGACCCATTCCACCGCTTCCCGAATCGTCCCCCGCAAAAATTCCTCGAATTTTTTCGTCAGCTCACGGCTGATGGAAATTTGTCGCTCACCCAGCACTTCCGCCATCATCTGCAGCGTATGTTTCAGCCGGTGCGGCGCTTCATACAAAATGAAGGTGGACGGGATTTTTGCGAGCCGTTCCAGTGCCGTCCGCTTTTCCTGCTTTTCCCGTGGCAGAAAACCGTAAAACGTAAACGGCTGCGGTGCAATCCCGGAAGCAATTAACGCCGTAAGCGCCGCGTTTGCGCCTGGAAGCGGCACAACAGGGATCCCTTCGCGAATGCAGGCAGTGGCAAGCTCATAACCCGGATCCGAAATGCACGGCATGCCTGCGTCGCTTACAAGGGCAATCTTTTCGCCGCGCGTGAGCCTCATGATTAAATCACGTGTGCTTGCTTCTTTATTATGTTCGTGATGGCTTACAAGTGGCGTGTGAATATCGAAGTAGCTGCACAACTTTTTGCTGTTTCTCGTATCTTCAGCAGCAATCAAATCGGCTTCTTTTAAAATGCGCACCGCCCGGAATGTCATATCTTCCAGATTGCCAATCGGGGTCGGGACCAAATAGAGAATCCCTTTATTTTTTTCATCCTGGAAACTTTGCTGCCTGTGCAAGGTCGACACCTGCCTTCTCCAAAAATCGCTCTTTTTCCCGGCGCGAAAGCTTTTTAAAAGCATATTCCGCTTTCATGGCCCCGCTTTTTGTCTCATATTCCTGAAAATACAAAAGCTTGACCGGTGTCCGCGTTCGCGTATACTTGGCGCCCCGGCCTTCGCTGTGTTCGCGGAAGCGCCGTTTTAAATCAACGGTATACCCGCCGTAAAAACTGCCGTCACAGCATAGAAGCACGTAAAAATATGATTTAGTTTTTGTTTCCATACAGCAGATCTTTCACTTCTTCCGTATATTCGCCATCCTGCCCGTACACGAACAAGGGCGGGAGAATCTTTAAATCCGGTTTTCCGTCTTTTATGCCTTCAACCAGAATCGTATTCGCTTCTTTGCCTGCTTTCGGGTAAACAAACCGGAGCCGTTTCGGTTCGAGACGGTGTTTTTTCATCAACGTAATCAAGTCGACCAGACGTCCCGGGCGGTGCACAAACGCCGCTTTGCCGCCCTGCTTGAGCATCCTGCTGCTGACTTTTACGACATCTTCCAATGTACAAAAAATTTCATGGCGGGCAATCGCAAAATGCTCATTTTCATTTTGAATATTCTTCGTCTGCGAAGGAAAATAAGGCGGATTGCACGTTACCACGTCAAATTTGCTGCAGCCGAGCACATCCGGCATCTCCTTCAAATCGCCGTGAATGATCCGGATCCTGTCCTCAAGCCCGTTATAAGCGACGCTTCTTTTTGCCATATCCGAGAGGCGTTCCTGAATTTCGACCCCGGTAATCTCCGCTTTCGTACGGTTGCTTAATAAAAGCGGGATTACCCCGTTCCCCGTGCACAAATCAAGCACTTTCCCTTTTTGGATCGGCAGCCATGCAAACTTTGCCAGAAGCACCGCATCCAATGAAAAAGCAAACACGGACGGGCTTTGCACAATCCTTAAATTTTCCGCAAGCAAATAATCCAATCGTTCGTCTCCTGATAATGTCACCATACCCTGTAGCCTCCAAAAACAACGGCTGCATAAAACAGCCTTCCCGGTAAAAGGAAGGCTTTTCATCTTGGACCGTTCGTTACTTCTTGTTCAAAAAGGAAAGGCAGAACAGGCAATCTTCCCCGTTGCGTGGGCTGCCGAAATGGACATTGCAAATATGGAAGCCTTCCTGATAAAGGCGGGCCAGATTGTCGTACCCTTCGCCGATATCAAGAAGCGTCTGCGGCACGCCCTTTTCCTTGATTTTCCGGACAATCTCGGCCGGTTCCTCATGCGAATCTGTGCCTTCCCCGCCGGATTCGGGCTGCAACTGGCGCCTGAAATAGTCATTCTGGATTTTCAAAATGCTGTTTTCTTCAATGACTTCCGTTAAATCCCGTTTCAGTTCCCCCAACTTTTCCTGGAGCGCCCCGATCTGCACTTCCATTTGCTGTATCGCCTCAAATAATTCTTTCCTATCCATCAGTTCTCCACCTCATTAATCCGTGGATTGAATTGACACAACATCCGCACTTAAAAATTCTTCCATCGTATACTCAATCGTACGCCCCTGGCTTTGTAATTCAATTTGCAAAACGCGTTCCAAAATGTTCAGGCCGGTCACTTTTCCGGTTCCGTAAGGCGTTTTCACCATTTCCCCGACATCCGGAAACGCTTCTTTTACCGCTTCATATTCATCATTCTCATATTTCAGGCAGCACATGAGACGTCCGCAAAGCCCAGAAATTTTCGCCGGATTTAATGACAAATTCTGGTCTTTTGCCATTTTGATCGATACCGGCTCAAAATCACCCAAAAACGTGGAACAGCACAGCATCCTGCCGCAAGGACCGATGCCGCCAAGCATTTTGGCTTCATCCCGCACCCCGATTTGGCGGAGTTCGATCCTTGTCCGGAAAATGGACGCCAAATCTTTTACGAGCTCCCGGAAATCGACACGCCCGTCAGCGGTAAAATAAAAAATAATCTTATTCCGGTCAAATGTATACTCCACATCCACCAGCTTCATCTCAAGCTGGTGTTCCGCAATTTTTTTCATGCAAATCCCATATGCTTCTTTTGCTGCCGCTTTATTTTCATCCACTGTCATATGATCTTTCTGGTCGGCAATCCGGATGATTTTTTTCAGCGGCAACACGACATCATGTTCCCCGACAACTTTGGGATTTGTCACAACAAAGCCATACTCAATGCCGCGCGCAGTTTCGACGATGACGGCATCATTTTTTTTAACGGGAAAATCGCCTGGGTCGAAATAATATACTTTGCCGGCTTTTTTAAACCGGATTCCTACTACGTTAAACAAAGGCCGTTCCCCCCTGCAAATTTAAAACAAGCTGTTCCATGAGCAGCTGTTGATTGACATTGGCACCCAATTTCTTTTTTGCATCAAGAATGGCTGCCAGTTTTTCAGCCAGAGAACGCGGGGAGCAGGAAAGAATATCTGCAGAAAGACGGTTTAGCTGATCGGGATAAACGACATCTTCCTGTTTTCCCAGATGGATGGAAAGAAGATCTTTATAAATCCATATCAACAGATCCAACCCGAGATCCAGTTGATTTTTTTCTTTAAAATGCCCAAACCACGCTTCCTGCAAAAAAACCATTGCGTGGGAAGGTGATTTTGAAAGGGTTGTATACAATTTTAACACGATTTTTCGGGCTTGTGCAAACCACTCATCTTTGCTTAAATCAAGCGCTTCTTCCAAGTGGCTTGTCATATGGGAAAGAAGCGGGGCCAAATCGGGGCTGACCCCGTTTTCAATCAGCTGTTTTTTCAGTATGGCGGGTGGGACCGGCTTGAATGAAACAACCTGGCAGCGGGATAAAATGGTCGGCAGGATCCGGTGCAGCTGGGTTGTCATCAGCACAGCCGTCGTACCAGGATTCGGCTCTTCCAGAAACTTCAGCAGGCTGTTGGCGGCGCCTGTTGACATTTTTTCAGCGTCTACAATCATATACAGTTTCCGTTTCGACTCCACTGCCCGTTTGGAAAACTCCTGCTGCAACGCTTTAATCTGCTCCTTCTTGATCGAAAGGCCGTCCGGTTCAACCAGATGAACGTCAGGATGGGTGCCGTGGCTGATTCTTAAGCAATTCGAACAGCTTTCGCATGGGAAAAAATCATCCACAGGCTGCAGGCAAAATAATGTTTTCGCCAGTAGCTGTGCAGCTTCTTTTTTCCCTGTGCCGCGTCCGCCTTCAAATAAATAAGCATGCGCCATCCGGCTGCGCCTGATGCTGTGTTTCAGCAAAGTTGCTGCAACAGGCTGAATACTTTCAAATGCTTCCCATGTCATGGCTTCTTCCACTCTCTTAAGTATATAAATTAATCAGCAAACCTTTTACCTCGCCGATTTTCCCCAGTATATCGAGAGCGGGCTGCTCTTTTCTGAGACAGGCGTCGGTAAGATCCGCCAGTTTTTTGTCTATGGTTTCCACTATATTCAATTTGCGGCTTTCCCCGAACCGGTCGAAGCTTTGTGACTGTTTATTTTTCATCCCGTATTCGACAGTTTGCTTCACAAATTGTTTTACAAGCGACTTGAATTTGGACAAATCTTTAAGATTGCGCGAACGGGCAAGTCGGCTGCCGGCTTCGTCAATTTGCGACAATAGCTGGTGAAATTCATTCATTTGCAGCTTTTCCCTGCTTGTGTCCATCATTTCGGCAAAATTTGTTGTGCCCGTTACCATGCTTTTTGCTTCGCGGGCCGTTTTGTCCAAACCAATACGCAAATCCTGTTGTATTTTCAATCCCTTATTCCCCCGTTAAAACTGGTGAAATTCATCTACTGGCAGGACAAATACTGTCGCGCCCCCCACTTCGATTTCGACCGGATACGGGATGTAGCTGTCGGCATTTCCGCCCATCGGTGAAACCGGGGTAATAAACTGTTCCCTCGATTTGCAATTTTCCTTAATGACCTGCAGCGCTTTATTGACACGAATTTCTTCCGTCCCAATCAGAAAAGTCGTATTGCCTGATTTTAAAAACCCGCCTGTTGATGCAAGTTTTGTCACACGAAAATTATGATCAACCATGGCTTTCATCAACCGGTTGCTGTCCTGGTCCTGTACGACTGCGACGATCAGTTTCATTTTTTCCCCTCCTGAATTTTCAACCGTATATTTATCCCTCATTATATCATCTTCCATTTACCGTTATATATGAAATTCTGCTCCTGTATGTGAATTTCCTTTTATCCGGGGAAATTTTTCCCGTAATGTCGGAAAATGGCGTCCAGCACTTTTTGCAAAGCGGTATGATATATATATTCTACCTCTTTATTGGCATCAATGGCATGTATTCTCTCCGGAAACCGTTTCAACAATATTTGGAACCCTTCTCTTACCTTTCTATGGAAGTCGATGGCTTCCAGATCAAGGCGGTTTACTTCACGGTTGTGATTTTTGGCAATCCGGCTGAGGCCTGTCTCTGCTTCTACATCAAAATAGAGCGTCAAATCCGGCAGCAGCCCGCCCGTTGCAAACTGATTGATCCGGTATACTTCCTCTATCCCGATTCCTCGCGCATAGCCCTGGTACGCGAGCGAACTGTCAATAAACCGGTCACACAGGACAATGCGCCCCTGTTCTAGTGCCGGCAAGACCTTCTCTGCAAGATGCTGGCGACGGCTTGCCGCATACAGCAAAGCTTCCGTCCGCGCATCCATTTCCGTATTTTCCGGGTTCAAAATGATGTGCCGAATCTGCTCGGCAATTTTAATGCCCCCGGGTTCCCGCGTCAACACAACGGGATAGCCGTTTTCCTTTAAGTGTGCGGCAATCATCCCGGTAATGGTCGTTTTCCCCGCACCCTCCGGTCCTTCTGCTGTAATAAAAATTCCTTTCATGTTCTCTCCCTCTCTATTTATAAACTGCCAGCCTGTTTTCAAAAAACGGAGCATCCGCGTGAAACCTTGCCCCGCAAGCGCGCAGTTGTTGGATTTGGTAAATATGGGCGTCTCTAACCTGTTCACCCGGCACAAGAAGCGGCACACCGGGCGGATACGGCGTAACCATTTTTGCCGCAATCCGCCCCTTCGCTTCTGCAAATGATACCCATTCTACCTCTTTTTCTTCCATTTCATCATAAGCAAGGTGGAGTTCCGTTAACCCATGCAGGACGTCCAAGCCTGCTGTTTCCATCCGGCTATATCCGGACGCCTGTTTTTGCTCCACCCGTTTCAGCAGGGATTCATTCTCGGCTTGTGGAGATACTCCGGACAGTGCTGCTTCGATCCGCCCGGCAGCATCCTCATACGGAAAAGGCATACCGTTTTTTAAAAGCGGCAGCACAAAGACAACCCGTTGTAAATCCGCCATTTCTGTGTACACACCGGCACCTTCAAGCACGGACTGAAGTTTGAACCCGGAGAGGCCGGGAAATGTCGCCAGCAATTTCAGCGGATCCTGCCCCTCCTTTTTCTCCCATTTTAACATCTTGCTGAGCCGCGCGGAAAATTGCTCCCTTTGTGTCAGGGTATAGCAGATATCTTCACGGCTGAAATTGGCGGCATACCACCTTGCGTAATCGAGCGACATCATAATGGGATACGACGGGCTGCTCGATTGCAGTGCCGATAAATAGAATCCAAGTCTTTCAAACGGAAAATGCGGCGCACGGATATGTAAAAAAGACCCCATTGTCATAGCCGGCAGCATCTTATGGGCAGACTGGACAGCGGCATCTGCCCCCTGGTGAAGCGCCGTCTCCGGAAACGGGGAGCCAATCTGAAAATGCGCACCATGGGCTTCATCCACCAACACATAAGCGCCGTTTTGATGTGCGATGTCAGCCACAGCCCGCAAATCGTAGGTGATGCCATAATAAGTCGGATAAGTCAAAATACACGCTTTCACGTCCCGGTATTTCCTGAACGCCTGTACAAATAATCTTTCTGAAAATCCTGCCGGCATTTGGAGTTCCTCATCGATTTCAGGAAAAACAAAAACCGGATTTGCCCTGGCAAGCCTGAGGGCATGCAAAACCGATTGATGGCAGTTCCGGTCCACAAGCACACGATCCCCCGGCCGGCACACAGAAAGGATCATGGCGAGGTTGCCAACGGTGCTTCCGTTTACGAGAAAATAGCTCTTTTCACTGCCGTAATAAGCAGCCAGCAAATCCTGTGCTTCTTGAATGGCTCCTTCAGCATGGTGCAAATCATCCAGCCCGGACAATTCTGTTGCATCATATTGTAAAAAAGACGCGCTTTCTTTTAACAACGGCTCAATCAACAAGCCGTTTTTATGCCCCGGCACGTGGAACGAAACGGGATTTTTATGTTGATAGCGGCATAGCGCTTCAAATAATGGCATTCGATTTTGATCCATCTCCGTACCCCTTATCATACGGAGCCGCCTGTAAAAACCGGCCCCGAGTTTACTTATTCTATTTTACTATAAACGGGTAAAAGCGGGCAGGAAATGGGTGATTGAAGTTTTTCCGATTGTCTGAGTATCTTTTCATAGAGTAGCATTTACACGGGCAGAACAAAAAAATAACCAAGCCTGTTTTAATATGCTTGGTCATGTATACATTTTGGGCTTTGAACTGCTTTCAACTGTCGGACAAAATAGGAATAACGCGGATCTCCCGTATCGGTACGGACCATTTCCTTTTCGCAGTCACTGCAGATAAATGATGTATAAAGATGGATGCCGTTATGTTTCAATTTCTCACAAACAATGCACATTTCCGGTTCATGTCTCAGGGCACTCCGATCCATCTGCTCCACCCCCTGCTCATTATAATTGCCATCATTTCCGCGGACTATTCACAATCAAAGAGATTTTTTCAAATGTTGCAACGAGAAAGCGAAATGATGTATGGTATCGTATGCCGGTTTTTCAGGTGTGTGTATGTCTCAAAAGAACGCGATAAGAAAGAGCTTGCTGACAAATTGGGTACAAACTCAGAATCGGATTCTTTCAGCAAACCTTAACGAAGACGGGCTTTATGTGAAGGAAGAGACTCGTTTTTGTTTGCTTCCTTGACGTAGACGGGCTATATGTGTCTTTTTTGCTTGCTTTCTTAACATAGACGCGCTCTATGTGAAGGAGGGCCCTCAATTTTCCGCGCTTCCTTAACGTAGACGCGCCCTATGTTAAGGAAGGCCTTCGTTTTTGCTTGCTTCCTTAACGTAGACGCGCCCTATGTTAAGGAAGACCTTTGTTTTTGCTTGCTTCCTTAACATAGACGGGCTCTAAGTGAAGGAAGACCTTCGTTTTTGTTTGCTTCCTTAACGTAGACGCGCCCTATGTTAAGGAAGACCTTTGTTTTTGTTTGATTCCTTAACATAGACGCGCTCTATGTAAAGAAAGACCGCCTTTTTTCCGCGCTTCCTTAATGTAGATGCGCCCTATGTTAAGGAAGACCTTTGTTTTTGCTTGCTTCCTTAACGTAGACGCGCTCTATGTAAAGAAAGACCGCCTTTTTTCCGCGCTTCCTTAACGTAGATGCGCTCTAAGTGAAGGAAGATCTTCGTTTTTGTTTGCTTCCTTAACGTAGACGCGCTCTAGGTAAAGAAAGACCTTCGTTTTTCCGCGCTTTCTTAACGTAGACACACTCTATGTGAAGGAAGACCTTCGTTTTTGTTTGCTTCCTTAACATAGAGGGGCTCTATGTAAAGAAAGGCCTTCGTTTTTCGACGCTTCCTTAACGTAGACGGGCTCTATGTTCAATTTACTTTTTGCACTTTTTGAGATGTTTTCTTAATTCCTTTCGTTACTCTAAAAATTCCCGTTCCTGTACGTAATATCATATCCATGGGAAACCTCTCTCTAGATGTTCATTTCAAGGTGTACATTTAGATAATAGAGTGTCTTCCCATTTTTTCACTTATCTGCCCCTCCGAGTAAAATTTTACATATACTCGGCATTTATCTTCCCTTATCGTTGGGCTACGTCCTTCATACGATTGAAGCGAGGATGGTAAAAGAAATAAAAAAACCACAGACCATTTGTCTGCGGTTCTCTTTTGGCCCGGCAACGTCCTACTCTCGCAGGGGGAAACCCCCAACTACCATCGGCGCTGGAAAGCTTAACTTCCGTGT
>NZ_CALPDC010000016.1:0-55074 GCF_943193165.1 Weizmannia agrestimuris | reverse complement strand
TCTCAGTAAAGATGTTTGATAAAAGCTCAAAAAGAATTTGACGTTTCGTTTTGTCCAGTTTTCAAGGAACAATCACATCTTGTGACGACTTTTATATCATAACATATCCGGCAGCTTGTGTCAACAAAAAAAGCAAATCAACAAGCAACCATAAAAAGCACAATTTCTATTATACTCGTTATGCAGTAAATTGCAAGTACTTTTTTCGGTTCGCGCAACAAAATCCTATACAATGCACAAAATCTAAATAAATTGAACTTAAGGTTTTTACGTAAAATCAATTATGCTCCGGATAGATATTGTTTCTGGCAATACATAAAGTAATAAATTTATCTCTCCTGAAGGCTTCCGCTGGTACGACAATAAATACGGCATCGGTGTCTAAGGGTTATCCAAACAAAATATAATAAAGCTTCTATTTTGGCCGGTTTCTGCTTTTCAAACCTCACCGGATTAATTCTGTAATAAACAAATCAGGCCGGCTTTCCAAATCCACCATTTCATTGCTGCTAAAAATTTTTACAAGCGGTTTAATGGGAGCGGACGGTTTCATGTAAAGCACTTCTGCTTCTTCATTGTTGGATAAAAAGACCTTTGATCCAATCGTTAAATGGGCAACAAGGCTAATTAATGCATGGATCACAGCAATATCGAACTCTCCGAAGTGATCCTCCAGCAGCTCTTCAATGGCCTGAAACGGGATTTTCTTCTTTTTATAAATATGGTCGCATACGATGGCATGGTATACATCCGCAACGGCCACAATTCTTGACAGGATCGGAATTCTGTCCGGTTTTTCACCAAATGGATAGCCGCTTTTGTCAAGACGTTCATGATGCTGTAAAATTGCGAGTTTCGTTTCGGATTTCAAAAGGGGCGAGTGCTGGACCATTTTTAGCCCGTATACAGGATGGTTCCTGATTTCTTCGTATTCTTCTTCTGTTAAGGAGGCTGATTTTCTCAGCAAAGGCGCAGGGATTTTTGCCATGCCGGCATCTGCGAGGCAGCCCGCCAATGCAGCCTGATAGCAAGTTCCCTTCCCGAGTTGCAGTTTTTGGGCGATTGCGCCGCTTAACAGTCCGACCGAGACGGCATGATGATAGATGTATTCCTCTTTTGTTGCATATTGATGAATAATGCGGATTTTCCCGGGATCCTGTTCGATCAATTCAAAAAGCGGAATAAAAAAATCCCTCACTTCCCCTACACTGACTTTGGAACCGGACTGCCAGCTTTGAAACATTTTCTTGTAACTACCAACCGCAGCCGTGTACTGCTCCCGGAATGCTTCTGGCACTGTTGCCGTTTCCTGACTTTCTTCCCTCGTGCTCTCTTTCGTCTCTTTACGGCTATTGGAACGGCCCACATCCACTTCTTCTATCCCGAATGCTTTCAAAACATGAATCATTTTCTGCGTTAAAAGGGTTCCTTTTGGCATAATGGGGTGAGCCGTTTTCCCCATAACATCCTCAGCCAAACAATAGCCGGGGACGAGATCGACTACTTTTATCTTCAAGTTTTTCTCCCTCCGTCAACAAGCAACTGTGCTGCCCATATTTTATCAAAAAAAAGAAGCATTGTGTGCAATGCTTCCCGAGATTTCTTATTCCTCTCCGGTTTCTTCCACCGGATCAGCATGATTTTCTTCTTCATCTTTTTCCACTTTTGCGACTGTGGCAACATATTCTTCGTCACCAAGACGGATCAGTTTGACGCCCATTGTATTTCTGCCGAGCACCGAAATATCCCCGACAGCCATCCGGATCAGCACGCCGCCCGCTGTAATGAGCATGACATCTTCTTCTCCCGTTACCGTCTTCACAGCAATAAGCGGGCCGTTCTTGCTTGTGATATTGCAGGTTTTCAAACCTTTTCCGCCCCGGCTCTGGATGCGGTACTCGCTTCCCTTTGTCCGTTTTCCATAGCCGTTTTTGGTCACAATAAGCACATCATCGTTTTCTTCCAGAATCTCCATGCCGACCACTTCATCATCGCCGCTTAAGGTAATGCCTTTTACCCCTGTTGCCGACCTTCCCATTGAACGGACATCCGTTTCGGGAAATCTGATCAGCATGCCGTTCTTCGTACCGATAATGATTTCTTTATGGCCGTCCGTCAGTTTTACGGAAATCAGCTCATCTTCTTCTTTCAGATGAATGGCAATCAGGCCGTTCGTCCGGATATTGGCAAATTCAGTTACAGGCGTGCGTTTTGAAATGCCTTTTTTTGTGGTAAAAAATAAAAACCAGTCTTCTACGAAATCTTCCACACGGATCATCGTATTGATCCATTCATCCTTGTCAATTTCAAGCAGGTTGACAATCGGAATGCCCTTTGCCGTTCTGCCGTATTCCGGAATTTCGTATCCTTTCTTCTTATAGACCTTTCCTTTATTCGTGAAGAAAAGGATCGTATCATGGGTTGATGTCGTTAAAAGATGTTCAACGAAATCGTCTTCATTCGTGCCCATCCCCTGCACGCCGCGGCCGCCGCGTTTCTGACTCCGGTACGTCGAAATCGGCAGGCGTTTGATATAGCCGTTATGGGTCAGGGTGATGGCGATGCTTTCCTGCGGGATCAAATCCTCGTCCTCAATCTGGTCAACGCTTGCTGCTATAATTTCCGTGCGCCGTTCATCATTAAACCGTTCTTTAATTTCGAGCAGCTCTTCACGGATGATTTCAAGCACTTTTTCTTCATCTGCCAAAACGGCTTTCAGTTCTGCAATCAGTTGGATCAAGCCCCGGTATTCTTCTTCAATTTTTTCGCGTTCCAGTCCGGTCAAACGTTGCAGCCGCATATCGAGAATTGCCTGTGCCTGCTTTTCGGACAGGGAAAATTGCTCCATTAAGCCGTTGCGGGCAATATCCGTTGTTTGCGAGGAACGGATCAGCTGGATAATCGCATCAATATGGTCGAGTGCAATGCGCAGACCTTCCAAAATATGGGCGCGCGCTTCCGCTTTTTTCAGTTCAAAAGCCGTTCTGCGGCGGATCACTTCTTCCTGATGGTCAAGGTAATACTTGAGCGCCTGTTTTAAATTCAGCACTTTTGGCTGGCCTGCAACAAGTGCCAGCAGGTTGATGCCGAATGTCGTCTGCATGGCGGTATGCTTGTACAAATTGTTCAAAATCACATTCGCATTTGCATCACGGCGGACTTCAATCACCATCCGCATGCCGTTGCGGTCGGACTCGTCACGCAGATCGGTAATGCCATCGATCCGCTTTTCATGCACGAGTTCTGCAATCCGTTCGATCAATTTGGCTTTGTTGACCTGGTAAGGCAGTTCGGTCACAATGATGGATTCTTTGCCATTTGATTTTTGTTCAATTTCCACCTTTGCCCGGAGTGTGATAGAGCCTCTTCCCGTTTCATAAGCACGGCGGATGCCGCTTCTTCCGACAATTAAACCGGCCGTAGGGAAATCCGGCCCGGGGATATATTCCATCAATTCCTGAATCGTAATATCCGGGTCTTTGCTTAAAGCAAGAATCGCGTCGATGACTTCACCGAGTTGATGCGGTGGAATGTTCGTTGCCATGCCGACCGCAATCCCGGAAGAACCGTTCACCAACAGATTCGGAAAACGGGAAGGCAGGACAGCCGGCTCCTTTTCCGAACCATCATAGTTGTCCTGAAAATCAATTGTATCTTTGTTAATATCGCGCAGCAGTTCAAGGGAAATTTTTGACATGCGCGCTTCCGTGTAACGCATGGCAGCAGCCGGGTCGCCGTCAACCGATCCGAAGTTGCCGTGCCCGTCAACCAGCATATAGCGGTAGCTGAAATCCTGCGCCATCCGCACCATTGTTTCATACACGGCCGAATCGCCGTGCGGGTGATATTTCCCGATGACTTCCCCGACGATACGCGCCGATTTTTTATACGCTTTATCAGGAGTCATCCCGAGATCGTGCATCGCATATAAAATTCTCCTATGCACAGGCTTTAATCCGTCCCGTACATCCGGAATGGCCCGGGAAACGATGACGCTCATCGCATAGTCAAGAAAGGATGTGCGCATCTCCTGGGTTAAGTTTACTTCCACAATATTTGATTCCGGTGTGTCAGCCATTTATGCAACCTCCTTTTCTTTAAATGTCCAGGTTTTTCACGTAAATGGCATTTTCTTCGATAAAATTCCGCCGCGGTTCCACTTTATCGCCCATCAGCATTTCAAATGTGCCGTCCGCTTCAATCGCATCGTCAAGGCTCACTTGCAGCATCGTCCGGTTGGCAGGTTCCATCGTCGTCTCCCAAAGCTGTTCCGGGTTCATTTCGCCGAGACCTTTATAACGCTGGATAGCGGGCTTCGGCTGGGCGGGTAGCGTATTAAGCAATTCCTCAAGACCGCGGTCGCTGTATACATATTCGACCCTTTTTCCCTGCTGCACTTTATAAAGCGGCGGCTGGGCGATATAGATATAGCCTGCATCGATTAATGGACGCATATAGCGGTAGAAAAACGTTAATAATAACGTGCGGATATGGGCACCGTCGACATCCGCATCCGTCATAATCACGACTTTATGATAACGCGCCTTCGAGATGTCAAAATCTTCTCCGACACCTGTGCCAAGCGCGGTAATAATGGTCCGGATTTCCGCATTTGACAAAATTTTATCCAAACGCGCTTTCTCTACGTTTAAAATTTTCCCTCTTAAAGGCAGGATCGCCTGAAACATCCGGTCCCTTCCCTGCTTGGCAGAACCGCCGGCCGAGTCTCCTTCGACAATGTAGAGCTCGCTCTCAGCCGGGTCGCGTGATGTGCAGTCTGCAAGTTTGCCCGGTAGGCTTGTCGATTCGAGCGCGCTTTTTCTCCGTGTCAGTTCGCGCGCTTTTTTCGCAGCCATCCTTGCCCGGGCAGCCATCAGCCCTTTTTCGACAATTTTCCGCGCCACTTGAGGATTTTCCATCATAAACTTCTCAAACGTCTCGGAAAATACCGCATCTGTAATCGTTCTTGCTTCTGTATTTCCAAGCTTCGTTTTCGTTTGTCCTTCAAACTGCGGATCCGGGTGTTTGATGGAAACAATCGCAGTGAGGCCTTCCCGGACATCTTCGCCCGTTAAATTGGCTTCATTTTCTTTGATCAGATTGTTTTTCCGGGCATAATCATTGATGACGCGCGTTAAAGCCGTTTTAAAACCGGACTCATGTGTGCCGCCTTCGTAGGTGTGAATATTATTGGCAAAAGAATAGATATTGCTGGCAAACCCGTCATTGTATTGAAGGGATACTTCAACGGTTATGCCGTCTTTTTCGCCTTCTACATAAATCGGTTCCTTATGGAGCACTTCTTTCGAGCGGTTCAAATGCTCCACGTACGATTTGATCCCGCCTTCGTAATGGTATTCTTGTTTGCGCGGATTTTTTTCGCGTTTGTCCTCAATGGTGATTTTGATCCCTTTATTTAAAAAGGCAAGTTCACGGAGCCGGGTTGTAAGAATATCAAAGTCGAACTCGGTCGTTTCCGTAAAAATTTCCGGATCCGGCTTGAAGTGAGTCGTTGTGCCGGTACGATCCGTTTCGCCAATGATTTTTAAGTCAAAGGCAGGTTTGCCGCGGCGGTATTTTTGGTAGTAAATATGCCCGTCGCGGTGGACATAGACATCGAGCTCTGTAGACAGGGCATTCACAACAGACGCACCAACCCCGTGCAGACCGCCGGACACCTTATATCCGCCACCGCCAAATTTCCCGCCGGCGTGCAAAATGGTCATGATGACTTCAACGGCAGGCCTGCCCACTTTTTCCTGGATGCCGACCGGGATGCCGCGTCCGTTGTCCTTCACGGTAATGCTGTTGTCTTTTTCAATAAAAACATTGATTTCATCGCAAAAACCGGCCAGTGCCTCGTCAATGCTGTTGTCGACAATTTCCCAGACAAGATGGTGAAGACCTCTCGCACTTGTCGAGCCAATATACATCCCCGGACGTTTGCGCACCGCTTCCAGCCCTTCAAGAACCTGGATTTGCTCGGCATCATAAGACTGCTTCTGTAATTGTTCTTGTTCCAATTATACCACCTGCACTCTCTTAAATTGAACCGCTCACGATGGATGTTGCGGGATTTGCGGATACTTTAGCACCTACTGGTTATCCCGGCAGATTGCACCCGCCACTTTTTGCGGTTAGCCGGAAACAGACGTGCCAAAAAACACGCCTTGCATAAAGCCGGTTCAACCTGTAACGGGTGTTACAAGCAAGCACCGGTTGAGTAAGCAACATTCTCTTATGTTAAACCGGTTTTCCGGTAAAATGTTCGGTTATAAACCCGGCCGGAGAAAGGCCGATTGCCCGTTTGAACAGAATGCCGGGGGAAAAAGGCGATAAATAGACCGCATTTTGGGTAATCACGGCCGATTTAAAGCTGCCCTTTGCCAAATTGACTGTGGCTTTTTTGAAAGCCTGCAAATAAGCTTTGTTGATCCCGGAGCTATTGAGCGATCTCTCGTCCATAATAGCGATAATGTCATCACTTCGAATCATGACATCTTCTGCGAGATGGAGATACATAGGCACACCTCACCTGACAATTTGTCCTGCCTTCACTGTATACATGGATGCCTCCCGTAACGTTTGATGATCAACCCCATCCACGCTTGTCGTTGTCACAAATGTCTGCACCCTTCCCTGAATCGCATTCAGCAGATGGGACTGGCGGTAGTCATCCAGCTCCGACAGTACGTCATCCAGTAGCAGGATCGGATATTCCCGGATTTCCGAATAAATCAGTTCAATTTCAGCCAACTTAACAGATAATGCGGCTGTCCGCTGCTGCCCCTGCGATCCGAATGTATGGACATCTCTGCCGTTCACGACAAAAGCCAAATCATCGCGATGCGGGCCGGCCATCGTCACGCCCCTGTCAATTTCCCGCTCCCTTATTTCAGCAAATTTATTTTCGTATGATTTTATCATTTTTGACCAATTGAGCTCTTCTGATACATTCACAGAGGGTTTATATTGGATCTCAAGTTGTTCCAAGCCGCGGGAAATCGAATGGTGGATCGGGCGTGCCCATTCTTCGAGCATCCGCACAAATTCAAACCGCCGCATGACAATTTTAGCGGCTTGTTCAATCAACTGTTCGGTTAAAATATCGAGCATCGTCTGGTCTGTCTGTTTTTTCATTTGCAGCTGCTTCAAATAATGGTTCCGTTGCTGCAATATTTTTTGAAACCGGCTCATATCATACAGATAAACCGGCGAAATTTGCCCGATCTCCATATCGATAAAGCGGCGCCTGACCTGCGGGCTCCCCTTTACAAGATTCAAGTCTTCGGGCGCAAACATGACCACATTCATATTGCCGATATACCGGCTTAGTTTTTTTTGCTCAATATGATTGTACTTTGCTTTTTTGCCTTTTTTGGAGATGGTCAATTCAAGGGGGACAGAACCATGCGTTTTGTGAAGTCTCCCTTTTATTTTAGCATATTCTGCGTCCCAGCGGATGAGTTCTTTATCATTTGACGTCCGGTGGGATTTCGCCAATGCCAAAACATAAATGGCTTCCATCAGGTTGGTTTTTCCCTGGGCGTTTTCCCCGAGGATCACATTGACTTTGTTTTCAAACGGAATGGTCAATGTTTCATAGTTGCGGTAATTGTGAAGTTCCAGTTCCTGCAGGTACATATGCCAACATCCTTTATGCGGAAAAAGCGCCGGTCAACCGCGGATAATTTGAAACGTACCGATTCCGCCAATTTCAACCCGGTCCGCCTCTTTCAGTTTCCGCCCTCTTCTTTGCTCCGGTTCTCCATTGACGAGCACTTCATGTTCGGTTAAAAACCATTTTGCCATTCCGCCGCTTTGAATGATATCCGCAAATTTTAAAAATTGGCCAAGCGTAATGGTATCTGTTGAGATTTTTACATTTTTTGCCATTTCTTCACTCTTTTCATGTACTCACTAACATATTATTTTACTAAAAATCAGGCAGAAACACAAAGCATAACAAGGCATTCCCGTTGCCGCCCGCTGTTTTCCGCATGCAACGGAGATGAAAAAAGCCTGTTTTTCAACAGGCATTTTTCATCAATACGTCCTTACCGGCAAAATCAGCTGCAATGTCGTATCATCATTTACCGGCCGGATGACAAATGGCCTCATCGCACCGGTAAAACGGATCGTGATTTCCGTTCCCTCGAGCGCTCTTAACGCGTCCATCATATATTTTGAACTAAACGAGATCTTTACTTCTTCCCCTTCAATCGATTTGCAGTTTACTCTGTCCGTCACTTTCCCGATTTCGGGCGAATTGGAGGTGATTTCAATCGTGCCCGGCATATCCGTAACGGATGAAAGTTTCACAACATTTGCGTTTTGCCCCTCTTTTGCGAGTAACGACGCCCTGTCAATGGCTTGCAAAAACTCTTTTGTATTCACCACGATTTCCGTTTTTCCATCTGTCGGGATCAGCCGTGATGTATCCGGGTAATTTCCTTCCAATAGCCGCGAGAAAAACAATAAACGCTTTGCTTTAAATAAAACCTGATTATCCGTTATCACAATTTCCACTGGTTCATTCGAATCCGGCAAAATTTTATTCAACTCATTTAAACTTTTCCCCGGGATTACAATATTATACTCGGCATCTGCAGCCGTTTCGATTTCCGCTGTCCTTTGCGCCAGGCGGTGGCTGTCTGTTGCAATACAGTTCAGCCGGCTACCTTTAATGCTCCAGTTTACACCTGTCAAGATCGGGCGGGTTTCCGCGGTGGAGACGGCAAATACCGTTTGCCGGATCAAATTTTTTAAAATATCTGCCGGAATCCGGATCACTTTGTCTTCTGTAATTTGCGGCAAATGCGGGTACTCTTCCACATTAAGCCCGTTTAAATTAAAGTTCGATTTGCCTGAGCGAATGATGGTCTGGAATTGATTGACAACCTCTATCTCTACAATATCCATCGGCAGCTTTTTGACCAGTTCCCCGAAAATCTTTGCTTGCAGCACAATGCCGCCTGTTTGCTGAATCACAGCCATTTCATCCCCGTCTTCTTCTTTTGGCACAAATGACTCAATGGAAATATCGGAATCACTGCCCGTAAAAGTAATGCCTTCTTCTGAAGCAGTAATTTTAATACCGGTTAAAATCGGAATCGTGGTTCTGGACGTAATGGCTTTTGACACATCTTGGACACTTTCGATCAGGCGGTTCCGCAAAATAGAAAATTTCATGGTTATTCCTCCATCGTGTGACGCATATACTTATACTTAATCTTTTTTTAAAAAAACAGTAGTACTAGTAATAGGGGTTGTGAACATGTGGATAACGTTGCTGGTACAATGAAATACAGTCTATCCACATGTGGACAGACTGTTCATACATGATCCGTTGTTATGCACAATATGCTCAAGCCCGCTTTTAAAACGTGGACTACCCGTTTTTCAGCAAATTTTGCAGTTCTTCAATTTTCTTTTGAAATTGCGTATCCGTTTGAATCAAATTGGCGATTTTTTCATGGGCATGGATGACGGTTGTATGATCCCGGCCGCCGAATTCTTCCCCGATTTTCGGCAGTGAAAAATCCGTCAGTTCCCTTGATAAATACATGGCAATCTGGCGCGGAAATGCGACCGATTTTGTGCGCTTTTTCGCTTTAAAATCTTCCATTTTTACATGGTATTCTTCCCCGACCACTTTTTGGATGTCCTCAATCGTAATCGTTTTCGGCTTGGAACTTGGAATGATATCTTTCAGCGCTTCTGCAGCAAGGTCGGCATTGATATCCTTGTTAATAAGCGAAGAATAGGCGACAACACGGATTAATGCCCCTTCTAGTTCACGAATGTTCGTGTCAATCTGATTCGCGATGTAAAGCATGACTTCGTTCGGGATATCTAAACCGTCCGCTTTCGCCTTTTTTCGCAAAATGGCGATCCGTGTCTCAAGGTCAGGCGGCGTGATGTCCGTAATTAATCCCCACTCAAACCGCGAACGCAGCCTTTCTTCAAGCGTCGGGATTTCTTTCGGGGGCCGGTCGCTTGAAATGACGATTTGCTTGCTCTCCTCATGTAGCGCATTAAAGGTATGGAAAAATTCCTCCTGCGTGGATTCTTTTCCGGCGAGAAACTGAATATCATCTATCAGAAGGATATCCACATTCCGGTATTTGTTCCGGAATTCGCCTCCTTTATTGTCTCGAATGGAATTGATGAATTCATTCGTAAATTTTTCAGAAGACAAATACACCACTTTGGCTTTTGGATTATGCTCCAGTACATAGTGCCCGATTGCATGCATTAAATGCGTTTTTCCAAGGCCCACGCCGCCGTATATAAATAACGGGTTATAGGCTTTCGCCGGCGCTTCGGCAACGGCAAGGGAAGCAGCGTGTGCAAAACGGTTACCGGAACCAATGACAAAGGTATCGAATGTATACTTTGGAATCAACATACTCTGATAGTCGCGGGTATCATTCAGTTTTTCCGCTGATTTTTTCGGGGACGGGAACAGTTCCGGTTCATCACTGTCCTGCTGTTGCGGAATAACGAATTTAATTTCAAGCTCTTCTCCGGTTATGTCGTACAAGACCGTTGTGATGAGCGGAATATAATGGCCCTCCAGCCAATCCCTGGCAAATTCATTCGGCACGGAAATGACAAACGTATCGTTTTTGAGCGAGTATGCCTTCGTCGATTTCAGCCAGGTGTCAAAGCTGGGTTTACTGATCTTTTTTTCAATCACGGACAATGCTTTTTCCCAAAGATCAGCGATATTTTCCAACGCCAATCCCTCCTTTTTATCAAACGAAAAATAACCATTCTCTCTGTCTGTGTAACAATGTTTCGGCGAAGGTTACGGCCATTTATAAACATGCATATGTTTGTATAGTGGAAAAATATATAATAAGGAATAAATACGGTTTTTCGACAGCATCCACCAATTGTGGACAACTTTACTCCATTGGTCTGGATAAACTGTCCACAAGTTATCCACAAACTGTGGATGAACAAGTTATGCACAACCGGTTATCCAGGGTTAAAACACAATAATCATAACAGATAATCTTAGGTGTTGCAATGATCTTTGTAAATTATCCACAATTCGCAAAAGGTGTGAAAAAACATTATCCACACGCTCTGAATTTGTGTGAAACTTGTCAATAATTGTTGTGGACAGTTAAAAATTCACCGAAAAATTATCCACATACCGGATATGTGGAAAAATGGCGGCTGATGACAAAGGGTGATCATCATGTCCCGTTCTTTTCGGAAACCCGAGCCGTTTTGACCGGAAAAGCAAGGAAGCGGAACCGGAAAAACGGCTCGTTATTTCTGCGGGAAAATGAAAGTCTGGTACGTGAGAAGTTTTGAAGAGCCTTGACAAGCAGGAAAGTTCGTCATTATAATGATATAGACTGTCGTTTATCATTCGAACGAATTCCCTCGAGGAGGTGTCATACATGAAAAGAACTTATCAGCCTAATAAAAGAAAAAGAAGCAAAGTCCACGGCTTCCGTGCGCGCATGAGTACAAAAAACGGCCGCAAAGTATTGGCAAGACGGCGCCGCAAAGGAAGAAAAGTATTATCCGCATAACCACTGAAAAGTCTCAGTGGTTTTTTTTAACAAAAAAGGCGGTTTCGGGGTCACCGCTTTTTCACTGCATCACTGTTGGCAGGTCAGAAGGAGTATATATGAGAAAATCTTATCGGATAAAAAAAAATACAGAATTTCAGGAGGTTTTCAAGCACGGGAAGTCGTTCGCAAACCGCCAGTTTGTTGTATACGTGCTGGAAAAGGAAAACCGAAAACATTTCAGAATCGGGCTTTCCGTCAGCAAGAAGCTGGGGAATGCCGTCAAAAGAAATCAAATCAAAAGATATATCCGGCAAGTGTTTTTAGAGTTGAAAGAAGACATCCCGCCCGGATATGATTATATTATTATCGCCAGAAAACCGGCGGCCGAGATGAATTACCATGAAGTCAAGAAGAGCTTAATCCATGTCCTGAAAATAGCCCATGTCCTTAAAAAAAGTTAGAATAAAAGAAAGAAGTGCCAGGGCGTGTGGCAGCATCCGGCTGCTTTGGATCATCTAAAAAAGTAAGCGTTTTTTGCTGAAATCTCACACAGGGGAGGACAAACGATTGGGAAAAAAGTTTTTTCTGGCAGGAATGGTACTTGCCCTTGCCGCCGTGATGGCCGGCTGTACGGAATTTAATCAGGATATCACACCGGAAAGCAAAGGAATCTGGAACCAGTATATTGTATATCCCTTATCCTGGCTGATTATAAAGGCAGCCCAATTTCTGGGGGGCAGCTATGGGCTATCCATTATTTTGATTACGATTATCATCCGCCTTGCCATTTTGCCGCTGAATATCACCCAGTTAAAAAGTGCGAAAGCCATGCAGGCACTCCAGCCTGAAATCAAAAAACTGCAGGAAAAATATGCCTCAAAAGATGCGGTAACACGGCAAAAACTCCAGCAGGAAATGATGAAATTGTATCAGGAGTACCATATCAATCCTGCCGCAGGATGCCTGCCGATTTTAATTCAAATGCCGATTTTAATCGGATTTTACCATGCCATCAACCGGACGCCGGCTATCCGCGAATCCGCTTTTCTTTGGTTTGATCTCGGATCCGTGGATTATGTGCTTGCTGTGATTGCCGGGATCACCACCTTTCTCCAGCAAAAAGTGATGATGTCCGGGGGAAATTATGATGCAAATCCGCAAATGAAAATGCAAATGAACATGATGCTTTGGTTTATGCCCATTATGATTATTGTAATCGGCGTGGGGCTTCCGTCCGCGCTGCCGCTGTACTGGATTGTCGGGAACATCTTCATGATTGTCCAGTCGTATTTCATTAAAAGTCCTACTGCAAGTATGCCTGTCCAAAACGCGAAAGCCAGGGGGACGAAAAAATGAAGGAAACGACTTCAACAGGGAAAAATGTAGAAGATGCTGTCAACCAGGCCCTCAAAGCGCTTGAAACGGAAAAAGAAAATGTGGAGATTGAGATTCTAGATGAAGGCAAAAAAGGCATATTCGGTCTGCTCGGCGCGAAACCGGCAGTGGTCCATGTCCGGCTGAAAGAGACGCCGGTTGAGCAAGTGCTCTCATATTTGCGCAATATTATCGAAAAAATGGGGGTTTCCCCCGGCCTTCAATTCGAAGAACATGACCGGACATTGCATATTAACGTGACAGGCGAAAATCTTCCACTGCTGATCGGAAAAAGGGGACAAACATTAAACGCTTTGCAGTTTCTCACGCAGCTGGCAGCGAACCGGTATTATCCGCATTATGAAAGAGTGATGCTCAATATCGGCGATTACCGGAAAAGGCGGGAAGAGGCGCTAACCCGGCTTGCGGAAAGGCTTTCTGCCCAGGTTTTGCGCACCGGACGGCCGGTAAAGCTCGAGCCAATGCCATCCTATGAAAGAAAAATCATCCACAGTGCGCTCGCTCATCATAAACAGGTCATCACCTATTCAGAAGGAAATGAACCAAAACGTTATGTTGTCATTGATTTGGCAAAGCGTTGAACGGCCTCCTTCCGGGAAACCGGGGGAGGCTTTTTTTTAGCCGCACCCTCTGGACGGAAAGCTTTTTTGCCGGTTGAAAAAAACCAGCATATCCACAACCTGGAGCAATCAGCTTTTTCTGCCGTTGTTATTCACATGTGGATAAGTTAAAATGGAATTATCGGCTTTTTGTGGATTGTGGAAAAGAACATATCGCTTGTATTCGCGAAAAAATTTGGTATTCTATTACGTTAGGTGAAAAAAAGAAAACAGAATGCCAATCTTTTATATAAATGACCAAAAAAGGAAGCGGGGTGAAAAAATGGAAATGGATACAATTGCGGCGATCTCGACGCCGATGGGAGAGGGAGCGATTTCGATTGTCCGGCTAAGCGGCGAAAATGCGATTGCGATTGCGAATCGATTATTTGCAGGTGTCGGCGGAAAAAAACTGGTGGATGTCCCTTCGCACACGATCCATTATGGGAAAATTGTCGACCCGGACACTGGAGAAACCGTTGAGGAAGCGATGGTGAGCGTGATGAAAGCGCCGAAAACGTTCACGCGCGAAGATGTCGTGGAAATCAACTGCCATGGCGGGCTTGTCGCTGTAAACCGGGTATTGCAGCTCGTTTTAAAAAATGGTGCGCGCCTTGCCGAGCCGGGCGAATTTACAAAACGGGCGTTTTTGAACGGACGCATTGATCTCTCACAGGCGGAAGCAGTCATGGATTTAATCCGCGCCAAAACGGATAAAGCGATGAACGTGGCGATCGGCCAGATGGAAGGCAGATTGTCGAAACTGGTCAAAAAGCTGCGCCAGGAAATACTGGAAGTCGTCGCGCATATCGAAGTCAATATTGATTATCCGGAATACGACGATGTTGAAGAGATGACGCACCGCATGCTGAAAGAAAAAGCACAGTACATCAAAAATGAAATTGAAAAACTGTTGCGGACAGCGCATCAGGGAAAAATTTTGCGGGAAGGGTTGTCAACGGCTATTATCGGCCGCCCGAATGTTGGAAAATCATCATTGTTAAACAGCCTTGTCCAGGAAAATAAGGCAATTGTCACCGATATTCCCGGCACGACACGCGATGTGATCGAAGAATACGTCAATGTCCGCGGTGTGCCGCTGCGCCTGATTGACACCGCAGGCATCCGCGAAACAGAAGATATCGTGGAACGAATTGGTGTGGAACGTTCGCGGAAAGCGCTCAAGGAAGCGGATTTGATTTTGCTTGTTATCAACTCATCCGAGCCGCTCAGCCCGGAAGATGAGGCATTGTTTGAAGCGGTGGAAGGCATGGATGTGATTGTCATCTTAAATAAGTGGGACCTGCCGCATCAAGTGGAGATGGAAAGCGTCCGCGAACTTGCACAAGGCGCGAAAATCCTTACCACGTCGCTTGTAACAGAGGAAGGCATGGAAAAATTGGAAGATGCGATTGCTGCGATGTATTTTGAAGGGCAGATGGAAACAGGCGACCTGACATATGTATCAAACAGCCGCCATATTGCGCTTTTGAACCAGGCATTGGAAGCCATTCAAGATGTGCAAAACGGCATTCAATCCAACACCCCGATTGATATCATCCAAATCGACCTGACCCGGACATGGGACCTGCTCGGCGAAATCATCGGCGACACCGTCCAGGAAAGCTTACTGAACCAACTCTTCTCCCAATTCTGCCTCGGGAAATAGAAAAGCGGAGGCGACTGTATAGCGGCGTACGGATTTTGTAGTCTTCGACCGAGATAAAGGAAACACGATGAGCCGGTAGGCGAATCGATGCCCGCTTATCGAAAGGAGAAGACGTAAAAATCCGTACGCCGCTAGGAGCCGCAGCTAGACAAAGAAAAGCGGAGGGCGTTTGCCCGTTGATTTTATAAAATAAAGGAGTGATAAGCATGCGGCAATACGATGCAGGAGACTATGATGTCATTGTAGTCGGCGCCGGGCATGCCGGTTGTGAAGCAGGCCTGGCCGCCGCAAGAATCGGTGCCAAAACGTTAATGATCACGATTAACCTTGATATGATTGCCTACATGCCGTGCAACCCGTCGATCGGCGGTCCGGCAAAAGGGATCGTCGTCCGCGAAATCGATGCACTCGGTGGTGAAATGGGCAGGAATATCGATAAAACCTATATTCAAATGCGGATGCTCAATACCGGAAAAGGGCCGGCCGTTCAGGCGCTCAGGGCCCAGGCGGATAAAGTCGAATACCAGCGTGAAATGAAAAAAACCATCGAAAACCAGGAAAATTTGACGCTTTTGCAAGGGATGGTCGAAGCACTTGTACTTGAAGACGGTGTCTGCAAAGGCGTTGTTACAAAAACCGGCGCAAAATATACAGCCAAAACGGTTGTGCTGACGACCGGCACGTTCCTGCGCGGCGAAATTATTATCGGGGAACTGAAATATTCAAGCGGCCCGAATAACCAGCAGCCTTCCATTGCCCTCGCTGAAAAACTGGAAGAACTCGGCTTTGACCTCGTCCGCTTTAAAACCGGGACGCCACCGCGCGTAAACGGCAAAACGATCGATTACAGCAAAACGGAAATCCAGCCGGGCGATCTGGAACCGCGGGCATTCAGTTATGAAACGACGAAGATGATCACGGACCAGCTTCCTTGCTGGCTGACTTACACCAATGAACGTACCCATGCCATTATTGACGCCAATCTCGGCCGCGCGCCGATGTTTTCCGGCATGATTAAAGGCACCGGGCCGCGTTATTGCCCATCGATTGAAGACAAAGTCGTCCGCTTCCATGACAAGCCCCGCCACCAACTCTTCCTGGAACCGGAAGGCCGCCACACGGAAGAAGTGTATGTACAAGGGCTTTCAACAAGCATGCCGGAAGAAGTGCAAAGAGAAATTTTGGCCTCCATTGAAGGGCTGGAGCATGCAAAAATGATGCGCCCCGGTTATGCAATCGAATATGATGCGATCACGCCGACGCAGTTGTGGCCGACACTCGAAACGAAAAAAGTGAAGAACCTTTATACAGCCGGCCAAATCAACGGGACGTCCGGTTACGAAGAAGCAGCCGGACAGGGGATTATTGCCGGCATCAACGCAGCGCAAAGAGCACTGGGGAAAGAAGAACTTGTCCTCGGCCGTTCCGATGCTTATATCGGTGTTTTAATTGATGACCTGGTCACAAAAGGAACGCGCGAACCGTACCGCCTTTTAACCTCCCGTGCTGAATATCGCCTGCTGTTGCGTCATGACAATGCGGATCTCAGGCTGACTGAAATCGGCTATCAAATCGGGTTGATTTCCGAAGAACGTTACCGGAAATTTACGGCGAAAAAACAGGCGATTGAAGCAGAAATCAAGCGTTTGAAATCCGTCATTCTAAAACCGGATGAAAAAACACAGACACTGATCCGGGAAGCGGGAGGAAGCGAACTGAAAGACGGCATCCACGCCGCTGATCTCCTAAAACGGCCGGAAATGCGGTATGAACATATCAAAGCGCTTGTGCCGCCTGCAACGGAACTTTCGCCTGAAGTGGAAGAACAGGTGGAAATCCAGATCAAATATGAAGGCTATATCGCAAAATCATTGCAGCAAGTTGAGCGGATGAAAAAGCTGGAAGACAAAAAAATCCCGTCTGATATTGATTATGATGCGATCCACGGGCTGGCAACGGAAGCGCGCCAAAAATTAAACAAAGTGCGCCCGATCTCGATTGCCCAGGCATCACGCATTTCCGGCGTAAATCCGGCTGATATTTCAATTTTACTTGTCTACATTGAACAGGGGAAAATTGCAAAAATCCCTGGATAAGGCATGAAGCCCGGGTTTTTCCGGCTTCTCCCTTTTTTTACATATCAACCGAAAGGATGGAAAAATGGACAGCGGACAATTCATTCCATTATTGGCTGAAAAAGGCATTCCCTTAAGCGAGGAACAAAAGCAGCAGTTTGAAACGTATTATAAATGGCTTGTTGACTGGAACAACAAAATGAATTTAACGGCGATTACGGAAAAAGGGGAAGTGTATCTCAAACATTTTTATGATTCGCTGACAGCCGCCTTTTTTACCGATTTTAACGGCCCGCTGCACGTTTGCGATGTCGGCGCCGGCGCAGGCTTTCCGGGCATCCCGTTAAAAATCTGTTTTCCGGAACTAAGGCTTTCGATTGTCGATTCATTGCAAAAACGGATTACGTTTCTCGGGCATTTAACAGAAGCGCTCGGCTTAAAAGAAGTTTCTCTTTTTCACGACAGGGCTGAAACTTTTGCCAAAAAACCGGAACACCGCGAACAATACGATGTGGTCACGGCAAGGGCGGTCGCCAGAATGTCCGTCCTCTCCGAACTGTGCCTGCCGCTTGTGAAACCCGGTGGCAGATTTATCGCGATGAAAGCCCAGCATGCCAAAGAAGAGCTCGAAAAAGCGGAAAAAGCGATCCGTCTCCTCGGCGGAAAAACGGAGAACGTATACCACTTTACCTTGCCGGTTGAAGAAAGTGAAAGAAACCTCATTGTCGTCAAAAAGGTAAAGGAAACGCCGAAAAAATACCCCCGCAAGCCGGGAACCCCGGCAAAACTCCCGCTTGAATAAGGCGGGCGTTTTACCGTGCCGGAAATCGGGATGATGCGCTAAAATGAGAGAGATTGTTCGAAAAATCGCCGGGAGTTTGGCAGGAACTTGTCTTATAATAGAGAATAAGTAGTTAGGGAGAATTTATAAGGTGGTGTACAGTGAATGAAGCATCCTTTCTCTCGTTTTTTCGGAGTGGAGGAAGAAATCGGAGAAGAAGAACTGGAAGCAGAGAATGAAAATGAAGAGATTAAAAATATCTCCGTCTCCTGTATTATTCCGAACCGGTTTCAGCCACGGACCATTTTTAATGAAGAGAAAATAGATGAACTTGCAAGAACGATCCACACCCATGGCATCATCCAGCCAATCGTTGTCCGCGAATACGAAGCAGGCCAGTATGAAATCATTGCGGGGGAAAGAAGATTCCGGGCTGTCCGGAAACTGGGCTGGGAAACTGTGCCTGCCATCATAAAAAATATGAGCGATACAGAAACAGCCTCGATTGCTTTAATTGAGAACCTGCAACGCGAAGAACTGACGCCGATTGAAGAAGCGATGGCTTACGGAAAACTTTTGGAGCTTCACCATTTGACCCAGGAAGCACTGGCACAGCGCCTTGGCAAAGGGCAATCAACGGTTGCAAATAAACTGCGCCTTTTGAAATTGCCCCCGGAAGTGCAGGAAGCCCTTTTGCAAAAACAGATCACGGAACGCCATGCACGGGCATTGATTCCTTTAAAAGAGGCAGAAAAACAGGTTCGCGTCCTCAATGAAATACTCGCAAAAAATTTAAATGTGAAACAAACGGAAGAGTATGTTACCCGTATGATGAATAAGCCGGAAAAAAAAGCAAAGCCGCGCAGACAGGCGTTCAGCAAAGATATGCGCATTGCTGTCAATACGATCCGCCAGTCTGTTTCGATGGTGACCGATTCCGGGATCAATCTCGATTCAAAAGAAGAAGATTTCGAGGACTACTATCAAATTACGATCCGGATCCCGAAAAAGGCGAAATCCTAATAAAAGAAACTTGGATGACAGGTTTCTTTTTTTCAGGTGCAGGTCATTTCCTATCCTATTCCGATAAAATAAAACTGCCAGGTTTGTGCTGCCTGCCTTAGCTTTACAAAGCCCTTTTTCCTGGTTTCGGCGGTGGTCCTGCGTTCTTTTTTAGCATGGGCGCAAGCTTTGGCATGGAAGCTGCGCCTCCTGATTTCCAACTGCCGAAAAAACTTGAAACAACCTTTTTTCGGTTTTCAGTAAACGAATCTTGCAAACTTTGATACAATAAAGTTACGTGTTTGCCGTTTTGCAAATGAGTAGCTATTTGCAGACGGGCCGTGACGAGCGTGACAAAAAAAGGTAGGTGGCAACCGTGGGAAAAGTGATTTCTATCGCCAATCAAAAAGGAGGCGTAGGAAAAACAACCACTTCTGTCAACTTGGGTGCCTGCTTAGCATACATCGGGAAGAAGGTTTTGCTTGTCGATACCGACCCCCAGGGAAATGCAACAAGCGGAGCCGGAATTGATAAAGGCGAAGTTCAGCAGTGTATTTATGATGTGTTAGTGGAAGATGCGAATATAAAGGAAGTAATCAGGGCAACGGCCGTGGACGGGCTTTATTCCGTGCCGGCAACGATTCAACTGGCGGGAGCGGAGATTGAACTGGTTCCGACCATTTCAAGGGAAGTCAGGTTAAAGCGGGCGATCAGCGCCATTAAAGACGATTATGATTATATTATCATTGACTGCCCTCCCTCTCTCGGCCTATTGACGTTAAATGCGCTAACCGCGTCGGATGCCGTCATTATCCCCGTCCAGTGCGAATATTACGCTTTGGAAGGGTTAAGCCAGCTGCTCAGCACGGTCAGGCTTGTCCAAAAGCATTTGAATCACAATCTGATGATTGACGGCGTGCTGCTGACGATGCTAGATGCCCGTACCAACTTAGGACTCCAAGTCATTGAAGAAGTGAAAAAATATTTCAGGGACAAAGTGTACCGTACCATTATCCCCCGCAATATCCGGTTAAGCGAAGCACCGAGCCACGGACAGCCGATTATTCTTTACGACCCGAAATCGCGCGGTGCGGAAGTGTATTTAGACTTAGCAAAGGAAGTGGCGGCAAATGGCTAAAGGACTTGGAAAAGGCATTAACGCGTTGTTTGCCAATATGGACGTTGACAAAGAAGATGCCGTGCAGGAAGTCAATATTAAAGAATTGCGCCCGAATCCTTATCAGCCGCGGAAGAATTTTGAACCCGAAGCGCTTAATGAATTAAAAGAATCCATTCTCCAGCATGGCATCCTGCAGCCGCTTATTGTGCGCAAGAGCATTAAAGGATACGAAATCATTGTCGGGGAACGGAGATACAGAGCCGCAAAACAAGCAAAACTTACGACGGTGCCGGTTGTCGTCCGCGATTTAAACGACCGGCAGATGATGGAATTTGCCGTGCTCGAAAACTTGCAGCGGGAAGATTTAACGCCGATTGAAGAAGCCAATGCGTACCAGTTTTTGCTTGAGAAACTAAATGTCACACAGGACGAGCTGGCGAAACGGCTCGGAAAAAGCCGGCCCTATATTGCCAATCACCTCCGTATTTTGTCTTTGCCGGTCAGCATCCAGGAGGCCATGTCTAAAGGCAAACTTTCGATGGGACACGGCCGTACGCTGCTTGGCCTGGAAAAGAAAGAAAAAATGGAGGAAATTGCGGAAAAGGTTATTGCCGAAGGATTAAGTGTCCGCCAGCTGGAAAAGCTTGTCCAGCAGCTGAACCGGAATGTTTCACGTGAAACGAAGAAAGACAAGCAGGAAAAAGATATTTTTATCCAGGAACACGAAACGGTTCTGCGCGAAAAGTTTGGGACAACCGTCCATATTAAGCGGACAAAGAAAAAAGGAAAAATTGAAATTGAATTTATGTCCAATGAAGATTTAGAGCGGATTTTACAATTGCTGGATGCCGGTTTTGAACAGGAACCGTAACGATATACAAAGATAAAGAGATAAAAACGGGTGAATTAGATGGTATTGCTGGGGACAATTGTAAACGGGCTGAGCATTGTGGTCGGTTCTTTTATCGGAAGGCTGTTAAACCATATTCCGGAGCAAATGAAAGGCACCGTGATGCAGGCGATCGGGCTTGCGGTGATGGTGCTGGGGCTCGGAATGGGGCTGAAAAGTGAACAGTATATTATCGTAATATTAAGCCTTGTGATTGGCGCAGTCATCGGCGAAATGCTGCGGCTCGAAGCCCATTTGAACGGGCTCGGTGCCTGGCTGGAAAAAAAGTTTGGAAACAGCGGACAGGGCAGTACGGCCGAAGCCTTTGTGACGGCAACGCTCGTTTTTGTGATTGGCGCGATGGCCATTCTCGGAGCATTGGACAGCGGAATCAGGGACGACCATACGGTACTGTACACGAAATCTGTTCTGGATGGTTTCACAGCACTGATCTTATCTTCAACCCTCGGTTTTGGGGTGATTTTTTCGGTTGTTCCGGTGATCCTTTATGAAGGTGCCATTGCGTTATTTGCCACGCAAATTAACCGGCTTGTCCCAGCACCGGTGCTGCATTCGTTTATTACCGAAATGACGGCAACCGGCGGAATTATGATTTTTGCTATCGGTTTAAATATTGCGGGGCTTGCCAAAATCAGGGTGGCGAATTTATTGCCGGGCATCGTGGTGGTTGCCGTGCTCATCGGCCTGTTACATGCTTATCATACGGTTTTTGGCTGAATTTTACAGGAATGAAGCAACACCTGTTTATCGGTTGAAGTATGAATGTGAACCGGCAGAAACTTACTGAAGTTGCGGATCCTTTTTGCCGGATCCCGGGCCATACAGGTTGCCGGCTTATTCATTCATCTGATTCCGATTTTTATGGTATAGAAGTTTGCGTTCACCGGGGAATTTCGGATAAACGGTTTCAAAAATGTTGCTGTTTCTGGATCACTTAAATCATTTTCTCCTTCGCCTGTCCGCTGTTCATGGAAATCATGGCGTTTTGATATTGAAGATGCAGATTGGCACGGCTGATGCCTGCAGCGATTAGTTTTGCCATTTTCAGAACAAGATTTAAACGGGTATTCTGAAGGACGGTAAACTCCATAAAACCGCTGATGTTCACAATTCCTGTAATGTGGATGTCGCCAACAGGAGGCAAATCTTTCTTTACACCCGCCCCCGGTTTCACCGGACCGTCGCCGATTTGGATCATGCCGACGCTCTTCATTTTTCCAAGGCAGGCATCGACGGCAATGACGAAGGGGTCGTGGTGCTTTTGATAAATCCTTTCCATATTTTCTTCAAGGTTTAAAGCATGAACCGGCTTATCGAGCGTTCCGTATACGTTGAAGCAGGACAGACCTGTTTCTTCCAAAAAAGTGCCCGTTAAAGGCCCGAGCGAGTCCCCGGTGGAACGGTCGGTGCCGATGCAGACCACCACCAATTCCCTGTTTGTACTTTTCGGAAGTGCTGATAAAATATGATTGGATATAATTTCTTTTGCCAGAACATCATCATGAAATACCTTGATACGATTGCCGCTGAATTCCAATTGTCCTTTTCTCAGATTCATATCAGCCACTCCCTCTTTGTAATAGTACCAGTATACGGAAAATCAAAAAAATCTATACATTTAACATATCTCTTTTTTGATACCCGCAACCGGCAGTTTTACACTTGATTCAGCCGCCAATCAAAAAGGTAATTTTTGAAAAGCGGAGCCGGTTGTCGAGCAAGCGCGGTTTTTTTGTTACAATAACGTTAAAAGAAATGAAGGTTGGTGGAATATGGGCCATTTTGAGACATATCTCAAACACCTCACATCCAAGTGGTTAAATGAAGATACATGGATCGAAATCGGGGAGACAGTGCTGAAGATCATTGTGGTGATGCTTGTCGCATCGCTTGTCATTAAATTCGGCAAAAAGGCGATTGGCAAAATTTTTGCAGTCCGTGCCAAAGCCCCTCTCCGGTTTTCAGAGCGGCGCGAGGCCACGTTGTTGCGGCTGATGGTGAACACACTGACCTATCTCGTCTGGTTTGTTGCCATTGTCACGATTTTGTCCATTCTCGGCATCAATGTCCAGGGGCTTCTGGCCGGTGCCGGAATTGTCGGGCTGGCTGTCGGGTTCGGGGCGCAAAGCCTTGTAAAAGACGTTATTTCCGGATTCTTTATTATCTTTGAAGACCAGTTTTCGGTCGGTGATACGGTGCAGGTCGGGAAATACGAAGGCGTTGTGGAAGAAATCGGGCTCAGGACAACAAAAATCAAAAACTGGACCGGCGAATTATACATCATTCCGAACGGCAATATTTCCGAAGTCACCAATTTGTCCATTCATAACAGCGTTGCCGTTGTGGATGTCCGTATTCCGTACGAAGAGGATATCGATAAAGCGGAAGCGGCCATTCAGGAAATACTGGTGTCATTTGCCGGACAGCACGAAGAGGTCGTGACAGAGCCTGAACTGTTGGGCGTCCAGCAGCTCGGCACCACGGATGTTACACTCAGGGTGGTAGCGGAAACCCTCCCGATGGCACACTGGTATATTGCGAGAGTGCTGAAAAAAGAAATTAAAAAAGCATTGGACGAAAATCGCATCCATGCACCTTATCCGAAAATGGTGACTTATTCCCGTACTGAGAAAGAAGAGGCATTGGCCGGCCAATTTCTAAAGGGGGATGAACATGGAAGATAAAAATTTCGGGTTGTATGATATTGTGGAAATGAAAAAGCAGCATCCGTGCGGCACAAACCGCTGGAAAATTATCCGGATGGGGGCGGATATCCGCATTAAATGTGAAGGATGTGGACATAGCGTGCTGCTGCCACGCAGGGAATTTGCCCGCAAACTGAAAAAAATCCTCGTTAAGCACGAAGAAGCATAGCCCTTTTATGGGTGTCTTTTTTTGGGAGCCGGGGTGCGGTTAAAATAAGGCCGGCAAACGAAACATGTTAACCGGGCGCATCCGGTGGCACCCCGGGGGTTTTTGATACAGCCGGGAAAAACTTGAAAGATACGAGAATGTTTGAAGGAGTGGACATAAAATGGCGTTAACAGCCGGAATTGTCGGTTTGCCGAATGTCGGAAAATCGACTTTATTTAATGCGATTACAAAAGCCGGGGCCGAATCTGCGAACTATCCGTTTTGTACAATTGACCCGAATGTCGGCATGGTGGAAGTGCCGGACGAACGGCTGGAAAAATTAACAGAACTGTACCATCCGAAAAAAACGGTCCCGACCACTTTTGAATTTACTGATATTGCCGGGATCGTCAAAGGCGCGAGCAAAGGGGAAGGGCTCGGGAATAAGTTTCTTTCCCATATCCGCCAGGTGGATGCAATCTGCCATGTCGTTCGTTGTTTTGAGGACGAGAACATTACACATGTTTCCGGGAAAGTCGATCCGATTGATGATATCGAAACGATCAATCTTGAATTGATCCTGGCCGATCTTGAAACGGTGGACAAGCGGATCGGGCGTGTGGAGAAAATCGCAAAACAGAAGGATAAAGAAGCCGTTGCCGAATATGAAGTGCTGACCAAATTAAAGGCGGCTTTTGAAGCGGAAAAACCGGCACGGGCGGTGGAACTGACCGAAGACCAGCAAAAAATCGTCAAAGGGTTCCAGCTTTTAACAAGCAAGCCGGTTTTGTATGTGGCCAATGTCGGGGAAGATGACATTCAGGATCCGTCTGCAAACCCGTATGTCGGGAAGGTGCGTGAATATGCCAAACAGGAAGGTGCGGAAGTGATTGTCATCTGTGCCCGCATTGAAGAAGAAATTGCCGAACTGGATGACGATGAGAAAAAAATGTTTTTAACCGAACTCGGCATCCAGGAATCCGGACTTGACCAGCTGATTAAAGCTGCTTACAGCCTGCTTGGCCTTGCGACTTATTTTACGGCTGGGGAACCGGAAGTCCGCGCGTGGACATTCAAAAAAGGCATGAAAGCCCCGCAATGCGCAGGCATTATTCACTCCGATTTTGAAAAAGGGTTTATCCGGGCTGAAACGGTGTCATATGAAGATTTAATCAAATATGGCAGCGTGGCAGCAGCAAGAGAAGCCGGAAAAGTGCGCCTGGAAGGAAAAGACTACGTTGTCCAGGACGGCGATGTCATGCATTTCAGGTTTAATGTATAACAGGAATTTTGGACGAATATTCAAATTGTATTGAAAAAATTCAAATCATCCGTTAAAATAGGTATCAGTCGAATATTTTCCTTCGGGGCAGGGTGCAATTCCCGACCGGCGGTGATGAGGAAACTCAAAGCCCGTGACCCGTATTCTCCGGAATGCGGTGGATTTGGTGAAATTCCAAAGCCGACAGTGACAGTCTGGATGGGAGAAGGATCAAACGTTTCATTGGAACGTGTATTTCATGATGCCGTTTTGCCCCGCACATCTTCGTGCGGGTTTTTTGTTTTCACGGGTATATGTTGGCGGAAATTGCATACAGGAGGCATGAAAGGATTGCAAAAAGAAGATTATATGCAGCTTGCACTCCATTTGGCCGAAAGTGTGGCCGGGCAGACTTCCCCGAATCCCCCGGTTGGAAGTGTCGTCGTGAAAAACGGCACGATCGCCGGGATGGCGGCCCACTTAAAGGCGGGAGAAAAACATGCGGAAAGGCTTGCGGTGGAACAGGCCGGGCCGCTTGCAGAGGGTGCTGAAGTTTTTGTGACGCTCGAGCCGTGTGCCCATTACGGAAAGACGCCGCCGTGCGCAGATTTTTTAATTGAAAAAGGCATCAAAACAGTATATATCGCTGCATTGGACCCCAATCCGCTTGTCGCAGGCAAAGGAATAGAAAAGCTCAGGCAAGCCGGAGTAAAAGTGGAAACCGGGATATTGAAGGAACAAGCGGAAAAGTTGTACCGCCCTTTTTTCCACTTTATTCAAACGAAAACACCGTTTGTCACTGTCAAAACCGCCATGACGGCAGACGGAAAAATTGCATCTGAAACCCGTGACAGCAAATGGATCACAAGTGAAGAAGCAAGGCGTGATGCCCGCCGGTTAAGAAGCAGGCATGATGCAATACTTGTCGGCATACAAACCGTTCTCCATGATAACCCCCTTCTCACCACACGTTTGCCCCATTCCGGGAAAAATCCTATTCGCATTGTATTAGACACCCATTTGCGCATCCCGCCGGAAGCGAAAGTGCTAAACGGCGATGCGCCAACCATTATTTTTTGTGGAAGCGATGCACCAAAAGAAAAAGAACAATGTCTGAAGCAGCTTGATGTCGAAGTGGTCCGCATGCCGCATGCCCGCCTCTTGATCCGTGACGTGTTAGCAGCGCTCGGGGAAAAAGGCATCATGACTTTACTCGTCGAAGGCGGCGCGGCAGTAAACGGCTCATTTTTAAAAGAAGGCGCAGTGCAACAGTATATTTTTTACATTGCCCCGAAAGTGATCGGCGGGAAAAACGCGCCGTCCCCTTTCGGCGGACACGGGTTTGGCAAGGTGGCCGATGCTTTGCCGCTCCGGTTTGAAAAAGTGGAACAGATCGGACCGGATTTAAAAATTACGGCTGCCGTCCAAAAGGAGGTGCCGGCGCATGTTTACAGGGATTATTGAAGAAATTGGCATATTGAAACGTGTGGAAAGAGGCCCCCGCTCCCTTAAGCTTGCCGTACAGGCCAGGACGGTTCTCCAAGATGTACGGCCTGGCGACAGCATTGCAGTGAACGGTGTTTGCTTAACCGTCACTTCCTATACGCCAAATGCATTTACGGCTGATGTCATGCCTGAAACATTTTTCAGCACGGCATTGGCCGGGCTGAACATCGGCAGCAAAGTCAACCTTGAACGAGCAATGGCTGCAGGCGGGCGGTTCGGCGGGCATTTTGTCACAGGGCATGTTGATGGCACGGGCACGGTCTGTTTGAAACAAAGGATGGAAAATGCCGTTTATATCACGATTTCTGTTCCCTCCTCCCTGTCCGCCTTTCTGATCCCAAAAGGCTCGGTTGCACTCGACGGCACCTCCCTGACTGTGTTCGGGGCTGCGGACGGGCAATTAACCGTTTCATTGGTGCCGCATACGCAGCAGCATACGATATTGCCGGAAAAAAAGATTGGCGATGCCGTGAATATTGAATGCGATATTTTGGCCAAGTATATGGCAGGGCTGTTCAGGAACGGAGAACGGGCGGAAAAAGAGAGCGGCATGATGGCGCTCTTAAAAGACCAAGGTTTTATGTAAACAAAGGGGTGAAAAACTTGTTTCATACCATTGAAGAAGCAGTAGAAGACTTAAAGGCCGGAAAAGTCGTGATTGCCGTCGATGATGAAAATAGGGAAAACGAAGGTGATTTTATCGGCCTTGCGGAAAAAGCGACACCGGAAATGATCAATTTGATGGCCAAAGCAGGACGCGGGCTCATCTGTGCACCGATTACGGCGGAAAAAGCACGGCAGCTCGATCTTTACCCGATGGCACGGCAAAATACCGACAGCCATGAAACGGCCTTCACCGTGAGCATTGACCATGCTGCCACCCGGACCGGCATCAGCGCATTTGAACGTGCCAAAACGGTCCGGCACCTGGCAGAAGACGGGGTGAAAGCAGAAGATTTTCACCGGCCGGGCCATATTTTTCCGTTAGTAGCCAAAGCAGGCGGCGTCCTGGAACGGTCCGGCCATACGGAAGCAGCCGTTGACCTGGCAAAACTGGCAGGCGCAAATCCGGCAGGCGTAATATGCGAAATCATGAATGAAGACGGCACGATGGCACGACTCCCTCAACTGGAGGAAATGGCCAAAAAATTTGGCATCAAACTGGTGACGATCCAATCGTTAATCGAGTACAGAAAAAAACATGAGAAACTGATTCAAAAAGAAGCGGAAATCACGCTGCCGACGCGTTACGGCACGTTCCGGGCTGCCGGTTACAAAGATCTGCTGTCAGGGGGAGAACATGTTGCCCTTATAAAAGGGGAGGTCAACAGCGAAGAGCCGGTGCTGGCAAGGATCCATTCCGAATGCCTGACCGGTGATTGCTTCGGTTCCCTCCGTTGCGACTGCGGCCCGCAGCTTGCCCGGAGCCTAGCGCAGATTGAAAAAGAAGGGCGTGGTGTCCTCGTTTATATGCGGCAGGAAGGACGGGGGATCGGGCTTCTGAATAAATTGAAAGCTTACCGGCTGCAGGAAAAAGGATTGGATACAGTGGAGGCCAACCGCCGGCTTGGATTTCCGGCAGATATGCGCGACTACTGCATCGCTGCGCAAATTTTAAAAGATCTCGGGGTAACACAAGTCCGGCTTTTAACAAACAATCCTGATAAAGTGGAGGCATTAACGCGTTACGGTATCCGAATTGCGGAAAGAGTGCCGGTTGAAATCGCGCCTGTCCGTGAAAATGAAGGATATTTGCGTACGAAAGCGGAAAAAATGGGGCATTTGCTGCATATATAGGAGGAGATCAAAATGGGACAAGTATTTGAAGGCAATCTGGTTGGAACCGGCTTAAAAATCGGCATGGTTGCCGCCCGCTTTAATGAATTCATTACAACAAGGCTCGTAAGCGGGGCAAAGGATGCATTATTAAGGCATGGCGTTAAAGAAGAAGCAATCGATCTTGCCTGGGTGCCGGGCGCATTTGAAATCCCGCTGGCGGCAAAGAAAATGGCGGAAACGGACAAATATGATGCCGTATTGGCACTCGGCGCGGTGATCCGCGGCGCAACCCCGCATTTTGAATATGTAAGTGCAGAAGCGGCAAAAGGGGTCGCCCATGCAAGCCTTTCTACAGAAACACCTGTTATTTTCGGGATTCTGACAACCGATACGATTGAACAAGCGATTGAGCGGGCCGGGACGAAAGCAGGTAATAAAGGCTGGGATGCGGCAGTGAGCGCGATCGAAATGGCGAATGTCATCCGGAAAATAGAAGCATAAATTTGAAAAGGGTGTTATTGCTTTTGATGTAAAAACTTAAGTCCGTTTTATAAAAAAAGCCCTTGCAAAAGGAACGTATGTTTGATAAAATAGGGATGTCAGCGATAGCAAAAAGCGGGATGGAGTCTTAAGACAATTGATTTTGCCTGCGTGATATGGTATACTTACGACTTGTGAGTAATGAATGCATGAACCATTGCTCCTTGCCCTTTTGAATAAAAGGGCCGCATAGTCCATAAGGAGGTGACAAACAGATGAGAAAGTACGAAATTATGTACATTATCCGCCCAAATATTGAGGATGAGGCAAAAAAAGCGCTTGTTGAGCGTTTTGACAATGTCCTCAACAACCAGGGTGCGGAAATCATCGAATCGAAAGAGTGGGGAAAACGCCGTCTTGCATACGAGATTCAGGACTTCCGTGATGGTTACTACCATATCATCAACGTGAATGCTGAACCGGTTGCAGTCCAGGAATTTGACCGTCTGGCGAAGATTAACGGTGATATTATCCGCCACATTGTTGTAAGAGAAGAAGAATAATTTTTAACGATAAAACGTTTCACGTGAAACGGATTTTGAATCATGAGAGGGGTTGATTCTGATGTTGAACCGTGTTGTTCTCGTAGGCAGGCTGACAAAAGATCCCGATTTGCGCTATACGCCGAGCGGAGTAGCGGTTGCTACTTTTACCCTGGCTGTAAACCGTACGTTTACAAACCAGCAGGGGGAAAGGGAAGCGGATTTCATCAATTGTGTTGTTTGGAGAAAGCAGGCTGAAAATGTGGCCAACTACTTAAAAAAAGGAAGTCTGGCAGGCGTAGACGGCCGGATTCAGACACGCAACTACGAAGCTCAGGACGGCCGGCGCGTGTATGTCACAGAGGTCGTGGCAGACAGCGTCCAGTTTCTTGAACCGAGAAGTGCGAATCAGGAACGCGGCAGCAGCCAGAATTACGGGAACAACCAAGGGAGTCCTTTCCCGGGGTACAATCAGAATCAAAATCAGTATCAGCGTAATCAAAATGATTCAAAGCCTGATGAAGATCCATTCTCTAATGATGGACAACCGATTGACATCTCTGATGATGATCTTCCGTTTTAATGCGGGCAAACCCGTAAAGTTGTGATATAAAGGAGGGTGAAAAAATGGCAGGTGGACGCAGAGGCGGACGGAAACGCCGGAAAGTATGCTACTTTACAGCGAACCATATTACCCATATCGACTATAAAGATGTGGACTTGCTGAAAAAGTTCATTTCTGAAAGAGGAAAAATTCTTCCTCGTCGTGTAACGGGTACAAGTGCAAAATACCAACGTAAATTGACAACTGCAATCAAACGCGCACGTCAAATGGCGTTGCTTCCTTATGTTGCAGAAGACAAATAAGCAGCGGAAAAAGCAACTGGATTTTTCTTTCAATATATGAATGAAAAAAGACACCCTGTTTTCAGGTTGTCTTTTTTCATTTTATTATCTTTTTGCTTCATGGAATGGTTATGGTAAAATGAGGGGAAATGATGGTTTTTTGAAGGGAGCATGCGTGTGAAAAAAACAAGAATGCTGACAGAAGGGGCGATGCTTGCAGCGGTTTTCGGCGTCATGCTGCTTGTGACATTATATGTCCCAGTGATTAGAATAATTGTTCTGGTTTTTCTTCCACTGCCATTAGTCCTGTTTTGTGCCAAATATTCTTTGCGTTCAATTCTTGTCTTCTGTCTGGTTTGTTTGCTTGTGTCTGCCATTATGGGAACAGTCATGGCAATCCCGATGGCCGTTTTTTTCGTTTGTATTGGATTTGTTATGGGATACGCTATTCAGCGAAAAAAATCTAAATTATTTATATACATAGCAACCAGCCTGACCTTTTTAGCCATCACGATCATCGGGCTGTTTGCCACCCTGAAGTTTTTCCACTTGAATATCATCGCGGAAAACTTAAAAATCATGCAGCAGTCAATTGAACAGTCAAAAGCGCTTGTCAACAGTCTGGGGGAATCACAGGCCTATGAGGACAGGTTTGCGCAAATGGCCGATGTCGCAAGCCAGATGTACTCTGTCTATTTGCCGAGCTTGTTATTGCTTTCTGCCTTTATCGCCGTTTTTGTGCTCATTTCTGTGAACTTTCCAATCGCCAAACGTTTCGGTGTCCCGGTTCCGTCCTTTCAACCTTTCCGCGAAATGCGGCTGCCGGGAAATATCTTATGGTATTTCATTCTGGCAATGGTGGCCAACCTGCTGATGCACGGGGACACGGGCAGCTTCTTTGCAAAAGCGGTTCTGAATCTGATGCTGATTTTCCAAATTCTCATTTTGCTGCAGGGGTACGCTTTTATAAGCTTTGTCAGCCACGAGAAAAAATGGCCAAAAGGGTTACTGGCTTTCGCCGTCATTTTATCAATCATATTCAGCCCGCTGCTTTATCTTGTTATGATATTCGGTATAATGGATTTAGGATTTGATTTCAGGCGGATGATTCAAAAGTGACCCTTTCTTAGTTTCTCAATATAGGAGCTGAAGGTATGCCTTCTTACTACAATAAACGATTCATGCGCTATCCGTTATACGGCTTAATTGCAGTGTCTCTCATCCTGCTCGGTATTATTTTCTTTTACCACTGGTGGATAACGGCAGCCGGCATTGTTGTGCTCGGGGCGTTATCCTACTGCGCATTTTACGTGGAACAACGGTCGAGCGAAGAAATCGAACGCTATATCTCCAATCTTTCCTACCGGGTCAAACGCGTCGGTGAAGAAGCGCTGATGGAAATGCCGATCGGGATCATGCTGTACAATGAAGATTACATCATTGAATGGACAAATCCGTTTATGGCCTCCTGCTTTAATGAAGATACACTTGTCGGGCGTTCCCTTTATGATGTAGCGGAAGTGCTCGTACCGCTGATTAAGCAGGAAATGCATTCCGAGACGATTAGTCTGAATGAAAGGAAGTACAGGGTTGTCCTGAAACTGGAAGAGCGGCTGCTTTATTTTTTCGACATTACGGAACAGGCCGAAGTCGAGCAGTTGTATGAAGATGAACGGACCGTGATCGCCATTATTTATTTGGACAACTATGATGAAGTGACACAAGGCATGGACGACCAGTCTGTCAGCAGCCTGAACAGTCTCGTGACCTCGATTTTAAACAAATGGACAATGGAGTTCGGCCTGTTTTTTAAACGAATTTCGTCTGATAAATTTATTGCGGTATTTAATGAACGGATTTTGCATGAATTGGAAGACAATAAATTCTCGATTCTTGATGAAGTCAGGGAGGCCACAGCGAAGCAAAACGTGGCGCTGACTTTGAGCATCGGGGTTGGCGCAGGTGTCCCGTCCCTCCCCGAACTTGGGGAGCTTGCCCAATCGAGTCTCGACATTGCCCTCGGGCGCGGTGGTGACCAGGTTGCCATCCGGCAGGCGAACGGAAAAGTGAAATTTTACGGTGGCAAAACAAATCCGGTTGAAAAGCGGACAAGGGTCCGGGCCCGCGTGATTTCCCATGCGCTGCGGGAACTCATGATGGAAAGAGACAAAGTGATGATCATGGGCCACAAATTTCCGGATATGGATGCCATCGGAGCGGCTGTCGGCATCCGGAAAGTGGCGGAAATCAACCAAAAAGACGGCTATATTATTTTAAATCCGAGTGAAACGGACACAAGTGTCAAGCGGCTGCTTGGGGAAATAAAACAGTATCCGGATTTGTATGCCCGCTTCATTACACCGGATGAGGCGCTTGAAATGGCGACGGATGACACATTGCTTGTTGTCGTTGATACGCACAAGCCTTCCTTTGTCATCGATGAACGAATCGTCAGGCGGATTGAAAATGTCGTTGTCATTGACCATCACCGCCGCGGGGAAGACTTTATTAAAAACCCGCTGCTTGTCTATATGGAACCGTACGCCTCTTCGACATCCGAACTTGTAACCGAATTGATGGAATACCAACCGAAAAACGGCAAAATCAATATGCTTGAAGCAACTGCCCTGCTTGCTGGTATAATAGTGGATACAAAAAGTTTTACATTGCGGACAGGCTCACGGACGTTTGATGCAGCATCCTATCTTCGTGCCCAGGGCGCCGATACGGTGCTTGTACAAAAATTTTTAAAAGAAGATTTGCGTTCGTATATCCAGCGCGCCAAGCTTGTGGAAACCGTTAAATTTCCGCTAAACGGCATCGCGGTGGCAAAAGGGAAAAATGATACCATTTATTCCCCTGTTTTAATGGCGCAGGCTGCCGATACGATTTTAATGATGAACGGCGTCGATGCTTCTTTTGTCATCGGACGGCGCAGCGAGAATGAAGTGGGGATCAGCGCAAGGTCGCTTGGAAGCGTCAATGTGCAAATCATTATGGAAACGCTGGATGGCGGCGGGCACCTTTCCAATGCAGCCACCCAGATGAAAAATATAACGGTTGATGAGGCAGAAGAAAAGCTCATTCAAGTGATAGAAGAGTATATGGAAGGGAGTCAGCAATCATGAAGGTCATATTCCTGAAAGACGTAAAAGGCAAAGGAAAAAAAGGAGACATTAAAAATGTGGCGGATGGTTATGCCCACAATTATTTGTTCAAAAACGGGGCGGCAATAGAAGCGACGCCTGCCAATCTGAAAAGCATGGAAGCCCAAAAACGGAAAGAAGAAAAACTGGCGCAGGAAGAACTGGAAGAAGCCAAAAAATTAAAAGAGAAACTTGAGAACATAACGGTTGAAATCAAAGCCAAATCGGGCCAGGACGGGCGACTGTTCGGCTCGGTTACAAGCAAACAAATCTCTGAACAACTGAAAAAAAGCTTCCAGATTCAGGTGGATAAAAGAAAAATAGAGCTGCCGGATGCGATCCGCACTTTGGGTTACACGAAAGTGCCGGTCAGATTACATCATAACGTAACGGCAGTGCTCAATGTCCACGTTTCCGAATAGAAACGTATTTTACCAGCTTTCTTTTTGTTTTCCGCGTGTTAAAATAATAGTACGTGCAGAAAAATGTGATCCATTTTATCGTGATCACATTTTTTCTATTTGGAATAAGTGTGCGGTTCTCTTACGGCAAACGGGTTACCGGTTAAACTGCCATTCTCCCCGGCATGCTTATGTTTGGTGCCGGAACTGGATGATTTAGGATAAAATGGAGGATTCAAAATGAATGAATTGCAAGACCGCATTCCCCCCCAAAATATTGAGGCGGAACAGGCAGTGCTTGGTGCCATTTTTTTGGAGCCTTCTGCATTTATAACAGCTTCGGAAATTTTGACGGCAGAGGATTTTTACCGGAATGCCCATCAAAAAATTTTCCAGGTGTTTGCGAAGCTGAATGATGCCGGCAAGGCAGTCGATCTTGTAACAGTGGCGGAAGAATTATCAGCCACCCGGCAGCTTGAAGATGCAGGCGGCCTCTCTTATTTGAGCGAACTGGCCGCAAGCGTTCCGACAGCGGCCAATATCGCTTACTATGCCGGAATTGTAGCTGAGAAAGCTTTGCTCAGGCGCCTGATTCGGACTGCCACCCATATTGCCCAGGAAGGCTATACGCGGGAAGACGATGTCGATGAACTGCTTGATGAAGCCGAACGCAGCATTATGGAAGTGGCCCAGCGCAAAAATGCCGGCGATTTTAAACATATCAAAGATGTCCTTGTCAGCACATATGATAACATCGAAATGCTCCATAACCGGAAAGGCGACGTCACCGGGATACCGACAGGGTTTTACGAGCTTGACCGGATGACAGCCGGTTTCCAGCGCAATGATTTGATTATTGTGGCGGCGCGCCCGTCTGTCGGGAAAACGGCATTTGCCCTCAATATCGCGCAAAACGTCGGCACGAAGACAGAGGAAAATGTGGCGATCTTTAGCCTTGAAATGGGCGCTGAACAACTTGTCATGCGGATGCTGTGCGCGGAAGGCAATATCGATGCCCAGCGGCTCCGGACCGGGGCGCTGACAGACGAAGACTGGCGGAAACTGACGATGGCAATGGGAAGCCTCTCTAATTCCGGCATTTATATTGATGATACCCCTGGAGTAAGGGTAACGGAAATCCGCTCGAAATGCCGGCGCCTGAAACAAGAGCACGGGCTTGGCATGGTGGTCATCGACTATTTGCAGCTGATCCAAGGAAGCGCCCGTTCCCGGGAAAACCGGCAGCAGGAAGTTTCTGAGATTTCAAGATCGCTGAAGGCGCTGGCGCGTGAACTTGAAGTGCCGGTCATTGCCCTTTCCCAGCTTTCCCGGGGCGTCGAACAACGGCAGGATAAGCGCCCGATGATGAGCGATATTCGTGAATCGGGAAGCATTGAACAAGATGCTGATATCGTGGCTTTTCTGTACAGGGAAGACTATTATGAACAGGACACGGAGAATAAAAACATCATTGAAATCATTATTGCGAAGCAGCGGAACGGCCCGGTCGGCACCGTCCAGCTCGCTTTTATAAAAGAGTACAATAAATTTGTGAACCTGGAACGGCGGTTTGACGATGCGCCTGTTCCGGCATAGCAAGTATCGATATGAAGCTTTTCCTTTTCGGGGAAAGGCTTTTTTTGTGCGTTTTACGAATAAAAACGCTGAAAAAATATATAAATGTTCGGATTTACATTGACTGTTGGCGGTTTAAGCTGGTAAAATGATGGATGGAAATCATGATTTGTAAAATATGCGGAGGTGCACTCAATGTCGTCAGTTGTCGTGGTAGGTACACAATGGGGGGACGAAGGAAAGGGAAAAATTACCGACTTCCTCTCTGAAAATGCGGAAGTGGTGTCCCGCTATCAGGGCGGGAATAACGCGGGCCATACCATCCGTTTTAATGGGGAAACGTATAAACTACATTTGATTCCGTCGGGGATTTTTTATAAAGACAAAATTTGTGTTATCGGAAACGGTGTCGTCGTCGATCCAAAGGCGCTCGTCGAGGAACTGGATTATCTGAACGGACGGGGTATTTCAACGGAAAACTTGCGCATCTCCAACCGTGCGCACGTCATTCTGCCTTACCATATTAAACTGGACGGTGCAGAAGAGGAACGGAAAGGCAGCAATAAAATCGGCACGACGAAAAAAGGGATCGGCCCGGCGTATATGGATAAAGCAGCAAGGACCGGTATCCGGATTGCTGATCTGCTTGATTACGAAGAATTCAAAGAAAAACTGACGCGCAATCTTGAGGAAAAAAACCGTCTGTTTGAAAAAATATACGAAACGGAAGGCTTTACGCTGGAAGAAATTTTGGAGCCTTATTACGAATACGGCCAGCGCTTTAAACAATATGTCTGCGATACGTCGGTTGTTTTAAACGACGCGCTTGATGCGGGCAAACGCGTCCTTTTTGAAGGGGCGCAAGGGGTCATGCTCGATATTGACCAGGGAACTTATCCGTTTGTCACATCATCCAACCCGATTGCCGGCGGCGTCACAATCGGTTCCGGTGTCGGCCCGTCGAAAATCAACCATGTTGTCGGCATTGCCAAGGCTTATACGACACGTGTTGGCGATGGCCCGTTCCCGACAGAGCTTTTGGATGAAACCGGCGACCGGATCCGCGAAACCGGACATGAATACGGCACAACGACAGGAAGAGCGCGCCGTGTCGGCTGGTTTGACAGTGTTGTCGTCCGCCATGCGCGCCGGGTGAGCGGCCTGACAGACTTGTCCGTAAACCTGCTCGATGTACTGACCGGCATTGAAACGTTGAAAATTTGTGTCGCCTACCGCTATAAAGGGAAAGTGCTTGAAGCGTTCCCGGCCAGCTTAAAAGTGCTGGCTGAATGCGAACCGGTTTACGAAGAACTGCCGGGCTGGACGGAAGATATTACCGGCTGCCGTTCCCTTGATGAGCTTCCGGACAATGCCCGCCATTACCTAGAGCGCATTTCCCAACTGACCGGGGTTCCCCTTTCCATGTTTTCCGTCGGTCCGGACCGCCTGCAGACGATTGTGGTCCAAAGTGTCTGGCGGGTATGATGGAAAGCCCAGATGAATTGGTTTTGGGCTGCCGGATAAAGCGGCGGCGGAAACGTACCTGGAACCACGTGGAAAAAAACGATGAAAAAGGGACGCCGGGCAGACACCACAAAAAGCGGTTTTTATCCCGGAATGTCCAATAGAACGGAAAAACGGCGTGATCCCATAAAAGGGGTTTTTCGCCGTTTTTATTTTATTTTAAAGTGGCACACGTTGCGGCTGCCATGCTTAAAAATGAACTTCCATACCCGTTAGCTTAAAAAATTTGTAGAAATGTGTTGCAAAATGGATGATAGATATGATAACATTACTTCTGTTGTTACAAAATGCACAATGGTCCCGTGGTGTAGCGGTTATCACGCCTGCCTGTCACGCAGGAGATCGCGGGTTCGATTCCCGTCGGGACCGCCATTTTACTTATACATATTTGTTCCCGGTTCAGGCCCGGTAGCTCAGTCGGTAGAGCAAAGGACTGAAAATCCTTGTGTCGGCGGTTCGATTCCGTCCCGGGCCATTTACTAAAAAGCACTGCGATGACTTAGACTCTCGTAGTGCTTTTTTATTATACTATACGGCCCGCCCGGCAAGACAAAATGGAAAACAGAATGCATGCCGGATCCCCGGCGCCTTTGATAGATATTACCAAGGGCATGGTTTCAGTAGAATTGGACAATTTTTATGCAAGTAAGTTAAAATTATAATAGTATGGCTGCTGGAAGCTGCCTGTGAATCCTTGATAACGAGCAGCAATGCTTCTGGACTTCCGGGGGCATTGCTGTTCGCCATGGTTCGGGGAAAATGAAATTTTTTAGGAACATAAAGATAATAGAAAATTGTAGATAGATGTCAATCAATGAAAATGGCGCATTTTAAATGAAGGAGTATGGACGATGGATAAAAAAATCTTGATCGTGGATGATGAAAAACCGATTGCCGATATTTTGCAGTTTAATTTAACAAAAGAGGGCTATACGGTGTTTTGCGCCTATGACGGCGAGGAAGCACTGGAAAAGGTGGAAGAAGTGCAGCCGGATTTAATTGTCCTTGATATTATGCTGCCAAAGCGGGATGGCATGGAAGTTTGCCGCGAAGTGCGGAAAAAATACAATATGCCGATCATTATGGTAACGGCAAAAGACTCAGAAATTGATAAAGTGCTCGGCCTTGAGCTCGGTGCCGATGATTATGTCACAAAACCTTTCAGCACCCGTGAACTGATTGCCCGCGTCAAAGCGAATTTGCGGCGGCACCAGCAGACGCCCCCGGCTCCGGGTGAGGAAGAGGAATCCAATGAAATTGCAATCGGTTCACTTGTCATTCATCCGGATGCTTATGTCGTCTCAAAACGCGGCGAGACGATTGAACTGACGCACCGCGAATTTGAGCTGCTCCACTATCTAGCAAAGCATATCGGGCAGGTCATGACGCGCGAGCACCTGCTTGAGACCGTGTGGGGCTATGACTATTACGGCGATGTCCGGACAGTGGACGTCACGGTCAGACGGCTCCGCGAAAAAGTGGAGGATAACCCGAGCCATCCCGAGTGGATTGTGACAAGGCGCGGTGTCGGTTATTATTTGCGCAACCCTGAACAGGAGTAGCCAAATGAATAAGGTGAAATTCTTCCAGTCTATTCACTTTAAGTTTGTCCTGATTTATATTTTGCTGATCGTCGTCGCGATGGAAATTATCGGGGTGTATTTTATCAACAAGCTGGAAAACCAGCTCGAGACGAATTTTAAAAAATCGATATACGACCAGGTCAATGTGCTTGAATACAGTATTGAAGACCTGCTGACGAAAAAGCAGAACCAGGCGGCGGATATTACGCTGAAAGTGAGAAAAGTGCTGGGTGACTTTAAAAGTACGGATGTTTCTGAAATCCGGCTGATTGACGCGCACAGCGGCGTTATTTTGGGCACTTCTTCGAATGACCAGAGCATTGTCGGCCAAAAAACAACCGAAGATATTGTCAAAAGCGTCCGTGTAACCGGCCAGCCGGAAGACCAGATTTATTTGGACAAGCAGACCGGCGACCGAATGTGGGTGCTGGCTTCCCCGATTAAAGCAAACGGCGAAATGATCGGTATTATTTACCTTGTCTCCAAAATTGAAACGGTTTACCGCCAGGTGCAGGCGATTAACCAGATTTTTATGACGGGGACGGTTATTGCAGTGCTGGTTACAGCCCTGCTTGGCGTCATTACCGCACGCACGATTTCAAAGCCGCTCAGTGAGATCCGCAAGCAGGCGATGGCGATGGCACGCGGCAATTTTGCCCGGAAAGTCAAAGTGATCGGGAATGATGAGATCGGGCAGCTCGCTTATTCGTTTAACCATATGACCAAAAAGCTGCAGGAGGCGCAGGCCAGCACGGAAGGCGAGAGAAGAAAACTCGACTCCATCCTGACCCATATGACAGACGGTGTAATTGCGACCGACCGGAGAGGACGGATTATTTTAATCAACGAGCCGGCTGCCGAGATGCTGGATGTTTCACGTGAAACAGTGCTTTCCCAGCCGCTTATATCGGTTTTAAAAATTGAGAATGAACATAAGTTTGATGATTTATTGACAGAGCAGGATTCCGTTATCCTTGACTTCAGTACGGAGGAAGAACCGTATATTTTACGGGCGAATTTTTCGGTGATTCAAAATGAAGCCGGTTTTGTCAGCGGCCTGATTACGGTTTTGCATGATGTCACCGAGCAGGAGAAAATTGATATGGAACGCCGCGAATTTGTGGCCAATGTGTCCCATGAATTGAGAACGCCGCTGACCACGATGAGAAGCTATTTGGAAGCTTTAACAGACGGGGCATGGAAAGATGAGAAAATTGCACCGCAGTTTTTAGGCGTGACGCAAAATGAAACGGAACGAATGATCCGGCTGGTGAATGATTTGCTGAAGCTTTCAAAAATGGACAGCAAAGACGAACATTTAAATAAAGAGTGGGTCAATTTTGTGGAGTTTTTCCACCATGTCATTGACCGGTTTGAAATGGCAAAGCAGCAAAATGTCACGTTCAAACGTAAGCTGCCGAATACGGAAATTTTTGTGGAAATCGATGAAGATAAAATGACCCAGGTGTTGTACAACATTATATCCAATGCGTTGAAGTACTCCCCTGAAGGTGGCCAGATTACGTTTAAGCTGAGGGAACTGAACGAAAAAATTGAAGTCAGCATTTCTGACCAGGGTGTAGGCATCCCGAAAGAAAACGTAAAGAAAATTTTCGAGCGCTTTTACCGTGTTGATAAAGCGCGCAGCCGCAAACTCGGCGGAACAGGGCTCGGCCTTGCAATTGCAAAAGAAATGGTGGAAATGCACGGCGGAAGCATTTGGGCAAGCAGTAAAGAAGGAAAAGGAACGACCATTTACTTTACCCTTCCCTACGAACCGGCACAAGAGGATGAGTGGCTATGAGTCTTGAAAAAGCAAAAACCATCATATTGACGTTGCTCGTGCTTCTGAGCTTGTTGTTAACGTGGCTGATTTGGAACAACCAGCCGAATTATGACTTGCTCAACTTAAAAGATCTGGACAATATCGCGATTGCGAAGGAAAAAAAGGTGCCCGGCATCATCCTCCCTGACAAAATACTTTACCATGAGAATGACGGGACAACCGGCACGGTTCATGACGGGGAAATTTCACGGGTGATGAATCTGCTTCGAACATGGACATTTGATATGAGCAGCTCCCGCCTGTTGCAAAAAAAAGACCTGTATAATTTAATGTACGGAAAAAACAGAATTGAATTGGACTTTCCGGCCCCTGTCCCGTTCAGTGTCTATCAATCGGTCCTGAACTTTGCCAATAAAAAAGTGCCGGATGCCGATTTTGACCATATTGTTATCGAATTAAACAAGGGAACCAAAAACTTAAACCATGTTTACTTTATTTCAACGGCGTCCAATAAAGTATATGAGGCAAGCACAGATCAAAAATCCATTCAGGTGTTCATCTCAAAACTGAACGACAACAAATCTTTGTACAAGCCGTATACTGCCTTTGCCCTTTCCGGCCCGAGAAGAATCTACCTGCCTGCCGGAAATCCGGTGGTGAACCAGTACAAATATGCGACAACCGATATTGAAATTGATAAATTTAAAAAAGCGCTGTTTGCCGATCCAAACTTTGTAAAGAAAGTGGCGGGGGAATATACAAATGGTATCAGCCTGTTGCGGACAGATGAATCCAATAAAGTCTTAACCTTCGTGAATCCAGGGGAAGACATCGGGTACAGCTCCGATCCGAACCATCTGCTGACGCGGGCCATTGATTTTATTAACCAGCACAGCGGCTGGACGGACCAGTACCAGTATTTCGAAATCAATGAGCGGGAAAATGAAGTCACGTTCCGGCTTTTTAAAGACGGCTATCCTGTTTTTAACGATGACGGCATGGCGGAGATCCGGGAATACTTAGGCAAATCGGAAATTTACAAGTATGTCCGCCCGTATTTCAACCTGTCGCTCAACCTGCCGTTAAAACCGGCTGCTGTTAAACTCCCGCCGGCTCAGGATGTAATCGCCGGCTTGCAGACAAACTCTTCCGTTCAAATGAACAAGGTGAGAGATATTGCAGTCGGGTACCGTTTACAAAAAGACAGTGACGATATCCTTTCGCTGCAGCCGGCCTGGTATTATTGCGAAGACGGAATTTGGAAAATGGCAGGGGGGGATGAAGATGGACTGGAGTAAAACAAAAACAATCTTTATTCTTGTTTTCTTGGTGCTTGATATTTACCTTTCCTGCCAGTTGTATTTCAAACATGTCAAAAATCAGTATGAAGTCATTGGCAGCCCGACAGCGGAACAAAGTTTAAAGGCTGCAAACATTACGTTCGTGAACCTGCCGAAAGGAAAGGCAAAACGGCCGTATATCAGCGCGGAAGAAAAAGTATTTACCGCAAAAGACTTGAAAAAATTGAAAAACCAGCAGGCGGAAATCGTGAACGGGTATCAACTCAGTTCCGCTTTTGATAAGCCGGTGAAATTGGGAACAAAAATCAAAACGGACCAGCTGGAGGCGGTTATTCAGGAAAATATGCTTTACGGCAGCCGCTATAAACTGTGGAACTATGATAAAGACTTGAATCAGGCCGTCTTTTATGAGACATATAACGGAAAAATGATTTTTAATAATAAGAACGCGAAATTGACCGTGTATTTAAATGACCAGAATGAAATCATTTCCTATGACCAGACGTATTTGACCAATATTAAAATCTACCGGGAAGAAGAAGAGACATTGTCGGCGGTAAAGGCGGTGGAAGCCTTATATAAGAAAGGAACGCTGAAACCGAACAGCAAAGTGACGAAGGCGGAACTCGGTTACTATACGAGGGTGCCGGAACTCCAGGTGCTTGTGCCGACATGGCATTTTACAGTAAAACACGGGAATGAAACAGAGCAATTATTTATCAATGCATTTGAAGGTCAGGTCAACGAAATGGAAAATGCACAATAATTTTGGAGAGGATACGATGGGGATGCAATTTAGTGTACTTGCGAGCGGAAGCACGGGAAATGCGATCTATGTGGAGACAGAGCAGCATGCTTTTTTAGTGGATGCCGGTTTAAGCGGAAGGCAAATGGAACAGCTTTTCGGGCAGATTGGCCGCAATATTGCCGATTTAAGCGGAATCCTTGTTACGCATGAACACAGTGACCATATTAAAGGAATCGGGGTGCTGGCACGGAAATACAAGCTCCCGATTTATGCCAATGACAAAACATGGTCGGCGATGGAAGGCATGATTGGAGAGATTCCAACAGATTTGAAGTTTTCATTCGGGATGGAATCTGTCCAATCGTTCGGAAGCCTTGAGATTGAGTCATTCGGCGTTTCCCACGATGCCGTCCAGCCGATGTTTTATATTTTTCATGAAGGCGGCAAAAAATTGGTCATCATTACGGATACAGGTTATGTCAGCGATCGGATGAAAGGGACGATTTCCAATGCGGACATTTTTGTTTTTGAAAGCAACCACGATGTGGAAATGCTCCGGATGGGAAGGTACCCGTGGAGTGTAAAACAGCGCATTTTGAGCGATGTCGGGCATGTGTCGAATGAAGATGCCGCACTTGCGATGAGCGAAGTGATCGGGGACCGGACAAAACGAATATACCTTGCCCATTTAAGCAAAGATAACAATATGAAAGACCTCGCGCGGATGGCGGTTTCCCAAACGCTTCAGGAACAGGGCCTGGCGGTCGGCGAAACGTTTTCATTATATGATACGGATCCGAAAATTCCAACGGCCTTAACAGCTGTTTAACCAGAGCAATCCGGTGGCAGAATCTGTCGCTGTGGGGCCCGCCGCCAACAACCGGGGCAGCGTTTAATCGGCAGGCGGGCCATATTTTTTTATTTTGGCGCTTGATTTTTAGTAATTTTTAATTATCAGCCATTATAATGGAATCAGAACGGGCAAAAAAGAGCTCCTTCATCTAACTTCTATTTTCCTCATCAGTACAGAAAGGGTGGTGCGCAATGGGATATTATGATGATCAGGACGGCCAACGGCGTGGAAAAGAAAACAGGCGGAGCGGCGGAAAATTTGGTTATTTTCTTTCCGGGCTGATTGGCGTGATTGTGGGGGCGCTTGTGGTAGCCCTTCTTTTTCCAAATATTTTTGGAAAAACGAACTCAGACTCTTCTGCGGTAGATTCAAATTCTGTGGCAAATACCAGCACGTCAACGGCAAAAACAACGAAAACCGTCTCGTTAAAGGTGACAACCGATATTACAAAAGCAGTGGAAAAGACGGAGAAAGCGGTTGTCGGCGTCTCAAACATTCAAAAACAAAGTATTTGGTCTGATGATATGTTTGGGCAGGACTCAAAATCTTCTTCCTCTTCTTCTCAGGAAGCCGGATCCGGTTCCGGGATTATTTACAAAAAAGCCGGTGATAAAGCTTATGTCGTCACCAATTACCATGTGATTGAAGGGGCAAATGCGCTGGAGGTGACCTTATCGAACGGGAAAAAGCTTTCTGCCAAACTTGTCGGCGGCGATAAATATACGGATCTGGCCGTTCTACAAATAGACGGCAGCAATGTGACAACGGTTGCTCAATTCGGTGATTCGGATGCATTAAAACTTGGAGAATCTGTTATTGCGATCGGTAACCCGCTTGGTGAAGAATTTGCCGGATCTGTTACAGAAGGGATTGTTTCCGGGTTGAATCGGACTGTTCCGGTGGATATCGACGAAGATGGAACGGAAGATTGGCAGGAAGAAGTCATTCAAACCGATGCTGCGATCAACCCTGGCAACAGCGGTGGTGCTTTAATCAATATTTCCGGCCAGGTTGTCGGGATCAACTCCATGAAAATTTCAAATGAGTCGGTTGAAGGCATCGGATTTTCGATTCCAATTAATTCAGCAAAACCGGTCATTCACCAGTTGGAAACAAAAGGGAAAATTACCCGCCCGGCAATGGGTGTCGGGATTGTAAACGTCTCGGATATCTCGGCTTACCAGCAGCAGGAAACGTTAAAATTGCCTACCAATGTGACGACCGGCGTTGTGATTGGCTCTATTGAAAACGGGTCCCCTGCCGGTAAAGCCGGTTTGAAAGAATTTGACGTCATTTACAAACTGGACGATCAAAAAATTAACAACACCGTGGAATTAAGGAAATATCTGTATGAGCATAAACAGCCCGGCGATAAGGTGAAAGTGTCGGTATACCGGAACGGCCAGCCGAAAACATTCACATTAACACTCGGGACCGCTTCGGGAAGCAATTAACAAACTGCGGAGGAAAGGCGGAAAGCTTTTCCTTCCTTTTTTTGCGGCATTCAGTTATCAACAGGTCAAAGCGTGCTGCGGATCGCATCCAGAATGAACATTTTGTTGGAAAAGGTTCCTGTACGGGCGGATATTTGTGGAAATTGCTCGAAAAAAAGGTTATAAACAGGCTGTGAATAGCGAAAAATGGTGAAATATATCTTGTATGGAACGGTTATTCCCACACAAAATGTGGATAGTTTCTGTGGATATGTGGATAACCCTTGTCAGTAGCTTGTGGGTAAGGTGGGTGTAAGTTGTGAATATCTCTATCGTTACAGTGGGAAAATTAAAAGAAAAATATTTGAAACAAGGCATTCAGGAATATTTAAAACGTCTTTCCGCTTATGCAAAAGTTGAAATCATCGAAGTAGCGGATGAAAAAGCGTCCGAAATGCTGAGTGCAGCGGAAATGGAGCTGGTAAAGCAGAAGGAAGGCGAGCGGATTCTTGCAAAAATCAGCCCGGACACCTATGTCATCACCCTGGCGATCGATGGGAAAATGAAGTCGTCAGAGGAACTGGCCGATTCACTCGACCGCCTTGCGACATACGGCAAAAGCAAAATAGCCTTTGTGATCGGCGGCAGTCTCGGCTTAAGCCAAGCGGTTCTGCAGCGCGGCAACGAAAGCCTCTCTTTTTCAAAAATGACCTTCCCCCACCAGCTCATGCGACTCATCTTAGTCGAACAAATTTACCGCGCATTTCGGATTATTAGGGGGGAACCGTATCATAAGTAGGGCAAAAAAGTTGTAGAGAAAGCGGGTATTGAAAATATGTTCATTATCCGTTTCGCGATACAACATGTAAATAAGTTATAGGTTATTGAAAATAACGGTAGAAGGCAGATCCCAGCTGTGGAAAGGGAACCGCCCTCTTTATATTCAAAAGTATTGAAAAATGAACAAAAATTTAGGACAATAAAAGAAAGATATTTGTGGGATTGGAGGGGGAAAAATGAACAGTGAAATAGAACAGCAATTAGAAAAGCAACTCAAAGGCTTTGAAACGTTGCCCTTTTTATTTGTAGGTGCAGGCCTGTCAAGAAGATATTTGAATACACAAAGCTGGGATGGATTGCTTCAAGACTATGCAAACTTAGCCAAAAGCAACGAGTTTGGTTATCAACTATACTTGGAAGAACTAAAAGAGCATGAGACACCCGTTGGAAAAAATCCTAAACTTGCCACGCTCATTGAAAGAGATTTTAATAAACTTTGGTTGATGGATGATAGATATGCAGAAAAAAGAAGACTTCATAAAGAAAAGGTTCAAGCCGGTATATCTCCATTTAAAATTGACATCGCTCAAAACTTGATAGAAAAGCAAGAAAAAGTCGTTGATGAGTATGAAGAAGAAATAAAGCTTTTTAAACAGCTTGGAAATAATCATATAGCTGGAATCATTACAACCAACTATGACACCTTTTTAGAGTCATGCTTTGAAGACTATAGTGTATATATTGGACAAAGTGAGTTAATTTTTTCTGTTATTCAAGGAATTGCAGAGATATATAAAATCCATGGTTGTGTGACAAAACCAGAGTCTATTGTTATAAATGAAGATGACTATTTGGCATATGTTAGCAAAAACGCCTATTTGGCAGCAAAAATTCTCACAATTTTCTTGGAGCATCCAATAATATTTATTGGTTACTCCATTAATGACCCCAATATAGAGGAAATCTTGAATTCAATTGTGACTTGTTTGGATGACGAACAACTTGAGACATTGAAGGATCGATTTATATTTGTGGAATGGAACAATTCAGGACGGGAGGACTCAATAAAAACCTTTCAAAAGTCTTTCCCGAGTGGTAAGCGTATTGAAATGACCCATCTATTCATAAAAGATTATGCCTCTCTCTATAAATTGCTTACAATTTTAAAAGCAAAGTACAAAGCCCCGGTTTTAAGAAAACTGAAAAGTGAGATATATGAATTGGTACTGACTAGCGAGCCAAGTGAGAGTTTAAAAGTAGTAAATATAGACGACGAAAGATTAGAGAATATTGAAGTGGTTGTCGGAGTGGGAGTTATAAAGAACTTTGCTCAGAAAGGGTACGAAGGGATTTCCGTTAAGGAAATTTATGAAGATGTGGTCTTTGATGACAAGAATTTTGATCCTGCATTAGTCGTGGAAAAGTCGCTACCTACATTGTTGAAAAGACATAGTAACAGTATTCCTATTTATAAATATATAAAAGAATATAAAGGAGTTTTGCCAGCACAGATTTCCAAGGAGATTAAAACGGACTTCAATTCGTTTCTCAATAGATACTTGATTCAAAGAAAGAAAAAATTTCATCTTGAAGAACGATCTGTAAAAGAGATTGCAAAAAAATACGAGTTAGAAAAGGCTTTAGAATATATTTGTCTTTTGGATGAGAAGGAAATTAAATTAGATGAGTTAAATCACTTCTTGGAAGTGACTTTTAAACAAAATCCCAATATTTTAGAAAACAAAAAGGTGGCAACAAACTTTAGAAGGGTAGTAAAAATTTTTGATTGGTTGAAGTACGCAAAATAAAAAGCCCGAGAAACATAGTAAGGACTGAACACTCACGACTGTTTCTAGGGCTTTGGTACCGAATGCCAGTAAGCAGCAAGGGCATTCACTTGCGACTTCCTATAGCATTGTAAACTTATCTTATACAACTTAAAGTTAACATATGAATTTCGTTTCGTCAATTAGATACCCTCGACAAAAGCGAAAAATTTTTTTGTGATTTTGTGTACGTTTGAAATTAAAACTGTAAATAGATATTAGAGTGTATGTTCTAATGCTGATTTTTGCCTCTCAAATAGTCACGAGGAACCGTATCATCAGTAAACAAAGAATGCCAAGTGTCCAATGCCGGACATTTGGCATTTTCCTTCTATTGCCTGTTCTGTCTGCAGCATGGCAGCCATGAAAGCAACATGGCCTTCTTGAAAAGCTAAATCCATCCTTTTTCTTCGGCGATACTTGCTGCTTCTGTCCTGTTGTTTGCCCCCAGTTTATGGATGATGTCAGAGATATAGTTGCGGACCGTGCCGGAGGATAAATAAAGCTCTTCGGTAATCGCTTTTGTCGTTTTTCCTAAAGCTGCCAGACGCAAAATTTGCTGTTCTCTTTCGGTTAGAGGATTTTCTTCCCGAATGGCATCGAACATAAGCTCCGGACTGAATACCCGCTTGCCGGCCATACATTTGCGAATGGCATCTGCCAGTTCACGAATCTCGCCATCTTTCAGCAGGTAGCCGTGTACCCCGCTTTTCACCGCCCTTTCGAAATAACCGGGGCGGGCAAAGGTTGTCAAAATGATGACTTTCGTTGAGGCATTTCTATTTGCCAGCTCTCTTGCAACGTCTAATCCACTTAATGCCGGCATTTCAATGTCCATTAAGCAAACATCAGGCTTCAGCTTGAAAATGGCCTCGAGCGCTTCCCTGCCATTCACCGCCTGGCCGATTACCTCCATATCTTCTTCCATGCCGAGCAAGGAGCCTAATGCACTTAAAAGCATTCTCTGATCTTCGGCAATAAAGATGCGAATCATAAAACAACCTCCTCCTGTTCTTTCTTAATCATCGGAATGGACAATTCCAAAATTGTGCCATTTTGGTTGTAAAAATGAAGCTCTCCATTGATTAACTGCAATCTTTCTTCCATCCCCCGCAAACCATTGCCCATTGGTTTATTTTCATCTATTCCCTTCCCATTATCTTGAATGACGATTTTGACATTTTCAGCAGACTGTGAAATGGAAAGGATACAATGCGTTGCCCTGCTGTGTTTCACGACATTTGTCACGGCTTCACGAATACACAAACTTACAATATTTTGCGTTAACGGGGGAATTTTTGAAAAATCAACGCCGGTACTGTACTGGTAAGTAAAGTTTGCCGCTCTCAAAATCTGTTGAATTTGAACGAGTTCCTCTGCAATGGTAATCGTCCGCAGATCGGAAACAAGTTCCCTGACCTGCTTAAGGACTGCTCTTGAAGTTAATTCTATTTCTTTTGCCTCCTGCTGCGCACGTTCAGTGTCAATGGAAATGAGACGTTGCACCAATTGACTTTTTAAAGTGAGCAGAGAGAGGGTATGGCCCAGTTTGTCATGGAGATCGCGGGAAATCCGCACGCGTTCCTCACGCTTGATGAGTTCAGCGATACGCTGGTTTGCCTGGTCAAGCTTCCGTTCAAGCTCTCTTTTCTGTACAATGGAGCGTAACCCGAAAGGCGAGATAAGCATGACGATAAGAAAGGGGATGAAAAATAACAATTCTCCCGCCCGGGGCAAGGATGGCGCATGCCATATATGATAGAGGAGCGGCACCAAAAGTACCAAAGTAAGACCTGTAAGTCCCCGGTAAAATTTTGTATTTTCCCGATAATAACCGGTAAAGTTTGCCGGGAAAAAGCCTAAGAAAACGTAACTTAAACCGTAAAATATACAATAAATGAAAATGATGGACAGCTGTAAAGCCAGCCAATAGGTGAAAGCTTTTTTCCCGATTGTAAAATAAAGCTGGCGATACGTCATAAAGAATAGCATAAGCATTCCATAGCCCACAAGCTGCTTCATTCCGGTTTCTTTTAATAACGAAAAAGCAGGGAACAGCATATAAATCAAAAAGACATAGGGAAAGAAGCCCAAACGGCTTGGAAACAGGCGGGGCATTTTCATTTTGGTCACACCGTTTCTTGTTTTCTTTGAATATATTTTGATAGTAGCATGAACACAACAAAATAAGTGAGCAAAACCAAAATATTTTTCCAGCCCGGCATCCCGCCTTGAACAATTTCCCATGCGCCGCTTCCAAAATGATAGGATGGCAGCCAATGGGCGATATTTTGCATCGTTTTTGGCATCACTTCAATCGGCATCCACATCCCGCCGCAAACGGCTAGCAACATATAGAGGACATTGCTGATTGCGGCTGCTGTTTCAACTTTTTTCATACAGCCGATTAAGGTTCCAATCGAGAGAAATGGAAGCGATCCAAGCAATATCCATCCACCGCTCATAGCCCATTCTGCCGGAGCCAATGAGACCCTGTTCAGAATGGCCCCTGCAAAGAAAATCATACATATGGAAAAAACATGAATTACGCTCTGTCCGGCCATCCGGGCTGATAAATAAATAGAATCAGGAAGGGGTGTGAGGCGCATAAATGCCGCCCATCCTTGTGCACGCTCCTGGACGATGCGGATTCCAAGGGTCATGATAGAGGAGCCCATCACACTAAAGGCGGTCATGGACATTAAGTAATGGGCTTTCCATGCGGCGGGATCCGGAGCATGGGTGTCCACCACTTTGGTAAAAATGTAATAAAAGACAATGGGCATGGCCAGCGACCAAAAAACAAAATAACGGTTCCGCAGCACGCGTTTTATCTCCATTTTGCATTGCAGTTGAAAAGCTTTCATTTTAATCGGCCTCCTGATTTTCTTTTGTTATCCGGCTGAATGCATCTTCCAGATTTCCATTGTCAATTTGAATATTGTACGCTCCGATTTTTTCCCGAAAAAGCAGTTCCAGTACGCTGTCTGTATTATCCGAGCAGATGTACACCCGGTTATTTTTCCGAAAGATTTGCCCGACTTCAGGATGATGATCAAGCAATTTCAGTGATTGTTCAGAATTCGTGCAAAAAGAAACGGTTTTCTTTGAAATGTTTGTTTTGATTTGTTCGGGCGTCCCGCCGGCAATGATTCCGCCGTCCTTAAAGAGCAGGATCCGGCGGGCATTGTCATCTGCTTCCTGTAAATAATGGGTGGAGAACACGATCGTCTTTCCCTGGTTTGCCATGAGGTTAATCGTTTCCCAAAAATGTTGTCTCGCGGTGATATCCATTCCAACGGTTGGTTCGTCAAAGATCAGAAAATCCGGGTTTCCGGCAAGTGCCAGCGCAAAGTTCAAGCGTCTTTTCTGGCCGCCGGATAATTTTTCCGTCCGTGTTTTTAAATCTTTTTCCGTCAGCCCCGTTAAACGGACCAGGTCCTTTAGCGGCAATGGACTAGGATAGTAACTTCTGACCAGCATAAGAAGTTCATTTATGGTCAGCCCCGGCATTATGCTCACTTCCTGCAGCATGACGCCGGTTCTTTGGCGGGCCTGCAATGTGCCCGGCTCGTTGTTGAAAAGTTTAATCTTGCCGGCTGTCGGTTTTAGTAACCCTAAAATCATGGAAATGGTGGTCGTCTTTCCCGCGCCATTCGGGCCAAGAATGGCTGTTACTTCCCCCTTGTGAATTGAAAAACTGACATCCTTGACCGCTGGTTTCTGTTTAAACGTTTTTATGACATTTTCCAGACATAAAACTTCATTCATGATCCGCACCTCCTTGTATGTACGATTATTGTATAAGGAGCATGGAGTGATTTTAAGTAAGGAATGTCACCATTTTGGCATGACAATTGTCATATCATGATTTAGAAGCGAGGGCCAAGACGAGCGGTTTAACCGTGAGGATCGGGGAGAAAGGAACCGGGGTTTTTACTTGGCAGGGATTTTTTTGCACAAAAACAGCTGCAGCCTGCCACGCTGCAGCTGTTTGGCATTTTCAGGTGATAATTTTGTTTTTCGAATCCGGGCGGGATTGAAGTTCTGCTTCGATCCGGGAATGCTTCGAGGATTCGGCCATGAATAAGTAGGTGAGCAGGCTGATGGCAATACAGCCGGCAACGTAGTAGAAAAAGGCGGATTCCACGCCGGCATTTTTCAGCCAAAGCGCGATAAACTCGGCTGTTCCGCCAAAGATTGCGACAGTTAATGAATAGGGAAACCCGACACCAAGCGCGCGGATTTCAGTCGGGAACAGCTCAGCTTTTACAATGGCATTAATGGAAGTATAGCCGGTTACAATGGTCAGCCCTGCCATCATGAGAAGAAAAGCAAAAACCGGGTTCTGCGTTTCTCTCAACCATAAAAATATCGGCACGGTCAAAAGGGTCCCAAGAATGCCGAAGCCGATTAACAGCGGCCTGCGCCCGATCCGGTCGGACAGCTTTCCGGCAAGCGGCTGGAAAACAACAAAGATGAAAAGGGCAATGAAGTTGATCCAGCTGACGGTTTCTTTATCAATTCCCGACGTGTTCACCATAAATTTTTGCAGATAGGTGGTGAATGTGTAGAATGCGACAGTGCCGCCAAGCGTAAGGCCGACAACGGTCAGCACCGCTTTCGGATAATTCATCAGAACCTTCAGCGTTCCGGCATTTTTACGCGTTTCCGATCCCATCTCCTCGAATTGTTCGGACTCGTCCATCGTACGGCGCAGCCACAAGACCACCAATGCGCCAATCGCGCCGATCACAAACGGGATCCGCCATCCCCACGAGGTCATTTCGCTTTCATTTAATGCGAGTTGGAGCACAATTTGGACACCAAGTGCGATCAACTGCCCCGATACAAGCGTGACGTATTGGAAACTGGAATAGAAGCCGCGGCGGCCGCTGCTTGCCATTTCGGACAAATAAGTAGCAGAAGTGCCGTATTCCCCGCCCAGCGAGATCCCCTGAACAAGGCGGGCCAGGACCAAAATAACCGGTGACAGCACACCAATCCTGCTGTATCCCGGTGTACAGGCAATGACAAGCGAACCGAGCGCCATAATGGCAACGGAAAGGGTCAGTGCAGCCCGGCGGCCGTACCGGTCTGCATACCGGCCCATGATCAGGCTCCCGAGCGGCCGCATCAGAAAACCAATGGCAAAAATCCCGGCTGTATTTAATAACTGGACAGTTTGGTTCCCCTCCGGAAAAAACTCTGATGAAAAATAAACCGCAAACGCAGAATAAACATACCAATCATACCATTCGATCAGATTGCCAAGTGATCCTTTAAAGATGTTAGCAGTCACATGTCTGGATGTGCGTCCGGTTGTTTGTGCCAATTTGTCTTCCCCCTTTGTAAAATGAAAATTCCCGTCTTCAATCCGTGAAAAATATCTCCTGGCATCCCCCCTTTGGTAAATGCAAGAAATATACTAGTAAAATTTCTATTTACAAGATTCATTATATTATATTTTTAAGCAAAATGAAGAATGAATCATTCAGCAAATAAAAAGGTTTCCTGATATTTCCATTGTCAAATTGTGTATCATTATTCTAAAGAATTATCATAAAATATGATATTATGATATTAAGACTTGTAAAGCGTTTTCCCGGGGACTGTCTTGTTCTGAAAAAGAGGCAGTGTGTCCGGAATAATATTAGCAAATACAGGGATAAGGAGAAGGTAATCATGAGCATCAGACAGGGAAAGACAGACGTCATCTTAATCGGTGCCGGCATTATGAGTGCAACGCTGGGCACCTTGCTGAAAGAACTGGCCCCGGATTGGGAAATCACCGTATATGAGAAGCTGGCAAAACCGGGGGAAGAAAGTTCGAATGAATGGAACAATGCGGGGACCGGGCACTCGGCATTATGTGAGCTGAATTATACGCCTGAAAAACCGGACGGCTCAATAGATATTACAAAAGCTGTAAATGTAAATGAACAGTTCCAGCTTTCAAGGCAGTTCTGGTCCTACCTGGTCAGCAAGGGGCTGATCCGCAATCCGCAGGACTTTATCCGGCCGATCCCGCATATGAGCCTCGTAGAAGGGGAGGAGAACGTTGCTTTTCTAAAAAAACGATTTAAAGCGCTGTCAGCCCATCCGCTTTTTGAAGGAATGGCGTTTTCCGACGACCCCGGGCAATTAAAGGAATGGATTCCGCTTGTGATGGAAGGCAGGAAGTCCAATGAACCGGTAGCGGCGACAAAAAGCGATGCAGGGACGGACGTCAACTTCGGCGCCTTGACCCGCATACTGTTTGACCATTTGGAACGCCAAGATGTCGAAATAAACTATAAGCATGCCGTTCAAGATATTCAACGCACCCCGGAAGGAAACTGGGAAGTGAAAGTGCATGATATTGAGCACAACAGAATCGAATACCATACGGCGAAATTCATTTTTATCGGGGCCGGTGGCGGAAGCCTGCCGTTGCTTCAAAAAACCGGCATTCCGGAGTCCAAACATATTGGAGGGTTTCCGGTAAGCGGGTTATTTATGGTGTGCAACAATCCTGAAGTCATCAACCGCCACCATGCAAAAGTGTACGGGAAAGCGAAAGTCGGTGCGCCGCCGATGTCTGTGCCGCATTTGGACACAAGATATATTGACCATAAAAAATGTTTGCTGTTCGGCCCGTTTGCCGGCTTCTCGCCGAAGTTTTTAAAAACAGGGTCAAATTTAGACCTGATTGGTTCTGTGAAGCCGAATAATGTCGTAACGATGCTTGCGTCCGGGGCAAAAAATGTACCGCTTGTTAAATATTTGATCGGGCAGCTTCTATTGTCAGACGAAAAACGCCTGGAGACACTGCAGGAATTCATTCCGGATGCGAGATTGGAAGACTGGGATGTTGTCGTAGCCGGGCAGCGTGTCCAGGTGATTAAAGATACGGAAGCAGGCGGAAAAGGCACGCTTCAGTTCGGCACGGAGGTGGTAACGGCTGCTGACGGTTCAGTCGCAGCATTGCTCGGCGCTTCGCCGGGTGCTTCTACTGCTGTCCATGTTATGCTCGAAGTCATTGAAAAATGCTTCCCGGACCGGAAAAAAGCATGGGCACCAAAAATAAAAGAAATGATTCCTTCTTATGGCGTGCGGCTCGCAGAAAATCCGGATCTGCTGCATCAAATTCACGCTGAAACGGCAGAGACGCTCGGCCTGACGGAAAAAGAACCGGCCTACCGGTAACACGCTTGAGCGCTAAAATGAAAGGCCTTTGATCCTAAAGCGGATTGAAGGGCCTTTTTTTGGCTGTAACGCAGGCTCAACCAGCACTCCTGTTGCAGGCAGCCGGAAAACAGCACAGGTGCAAGCGAAGGGACAATTTCGGCATGCTGTTTTCTTTTTTGGGTGCCATCCAAAGAAAACCCTATCAAGTCGATAGGAATATATTGATTTTTGTCCCGGCGTTCAGTAAAATAAAGATGTTGCTAAAATGCTGAAAATTTCTTATCCCGGGCGGCGGAAGGGCTGTCCTTGGAAACCGGCATCATAATAGGTATCGTTCATGATCGTCTATCAAGATAAGAAAACCGCAGCAATACCTGAAAAAGGGCAGTCGTTTTCTTAGGAAACGGCTTTTTGTCGTCCGGTCTTTGAAATGCGCTGGACACCTGAATCGGGACAGCAACGTGATACATATCGGGCGGCTGGTGCAAGCCCGCCTGGATTGAAGAGAATTTTTCAAAAAAGTCCTACGGTGTGATGTCAAGGGTTAAAAACAAGTGAATTGGAAATTTTGTTGGCTCTATGTCGTAAAAATG